>JAIENH010000608.1 GCA_019751475.1 Cyclobacteriaceae bacterium | reverse complement strand
GAAAATGAACGGTGTGCCACGCATTGATAACAAAAGCGTGATCAACAACTTGGCTGATTTCTCCCAATGTTCACCATCATTGCCCCACCGCGATACCATCCGGGCAAAATCATGATTACCAAGAAACACACTACCCCAGCCATCTTCCGCAAAGGCATCATCCCACTGTTTAAAAACATCTTTGAATCGCTGCAATGTCCACGGCACTGGATCAAAACGACCACCCGGCCCCTGATCAATAAACATATGGCCGAAGTGGAATATCATATTCAAGCCTTTGCCATTATCCAGGTAGTCTTTTGCATTTTGTGGAGTAATGCCAGGGCCTTCACCTACGGTCATCATGTTGTAGTGATCCCACACATCAACTTTCATTTCCTCAATGAACTCCTTGAGACGAGGACCGTTGGCATAGTACTTTCGAATGGTCTCGTTAAAATCATTTGTATCGGTGTCCGGAAAATCTGTGCGCTTGGAGATGGCCGAAATCACATCCAATCGCAGGCCATCCACACCCTTGTTTAACCAAAACTCCATTAATTTCTTCAACTCAGTTCTTAGCTCAGGATGCTCCCAATTAAGGTCAGGCTGCTTCTTTGAGAACAGGTGCAAATAATATTCTCCGGTAGCTTCATCCAATTGCCAGGCACTGCCACCAAAGAAAGACGGCCAGTTATTTGGTGGACCGCCATTCTTGCCTGGCTTCCAAAAATAATAATCACGATACGGATTGCGTCTGGATTTTCTGGATTGCTCAAACCACGGGTGCTCATCCGATGAATGATTTACCACGAGGTCCATGATGAGTTTGAGATTGCGATCGTGCATGCCCTTCAGCAAAGCATCAAAATCATCCATGCTTCCAAACTCCGGCTGGATTGAATAATAGTCGCTGATGTCGTAGCCACCATCATCGTTAGGAGATTTATAAATCGGGTTGAGCCAAATAGCGTCCACTCCGAGGCTCTTGATGTAATCTAATTTGGAAATGATCCCTCGAAGGTCACCCACACCATCGGAGTTACTGTCCTTAAAACTACGGGGATAAATCTGATAGACGATGGCTTCTTTCCACCAAGTGTGAGACATGACTAAGGTGTAATAATTCGGATGTTGGGTAAATGAATTTTGCTAAAGCACTTATTGAAACAGCCTCTTACTCCATTGATGATGGTGTTTGTATCAACCAATACATTACTTGGCCCACTCATCTCGAATTCTTCGTTGAAAGGTTACTCCATCTTCAGAAAAGTGTATTTTACCGACATACTTGTCCCAGTCTATTTTTTTCTCACCCCTTGTCGCCTTTACACCTTTGGGTTTGTTCGTCTGCCGTTTCAGTTTTTGCTTCGTTATCATAAATCAAATATAATAACTTACCCTTTAAATTTTTTTGTCTGCGGGCGAAACGTTCTCCACGAATGCCAGTACTCCTGGTAGGCTTGCACAGGTACTAATGACTTGCCTTTCATCACACCATCAACGCAGTGACCCGACCAATCCCACAGCGAATTAGTCTTGGTATCTGAGAGGCCTTGGTCTGTCCGATTAAACATCAGCGTATCCGGCTCAACTACTCGCTTGAACACATAAAATGAAGCTGAATCGGGGTGCATAACCACTACGATAGGCTCATCATTCACTATATCATTTATCGCCTTATCTTTTTCAAGCTCTATCCAATCATACGCCTTGGCATCCATTCCAATCTGTACTCCTACTATCCACGATTTATCCATCCACGAAAGTGAGTCCTTTCGCTCCAGCCGGCCTTTGCGTTTTCCTTCATCATAGTCTGCCAACTCTTTGTACGCTTCGGAGAAAACAGTATCCGGTTGTAAGATGTAGGTATTAGGATGATGAGATATCCATTGGTTTAGGGTCATTTGTTGGGAAGGGATTTCGATCAACGATTTTCCCTTCAAGGGACCCGCAATAGCTTCACCACTCACTTGCCTCCACCAGCTTTTTGTGCTAGCGTCTTCAAACATGGCATTGTAGTGATCCATACCTACAAGTCGAAATGACTCTGCTTTACCATCCACCATCGGACTAAAAACCCGACCCGTTCGGCAGACAGTGCAGTAGGTCACCATTACGGACGTACCTCCCACTGTGTCTCTCACCTGGTGATGATAACCGATTACTTCCACCGGGTAGGCTTTGCTTTCATTACCAATGGCAACACCCAGCACCAACTGTTTCCCTTCAACTTTTTTGTTTGCGTCCGCTTTTAAGAATGATTTTGTTCTGGGTTGCAAGAACATCTTATCAGCCAGAAATCGAAAGTTGAACATGTAGAACACTAGTCCATAAAAAGCCAGCAGCGTACCTGCTATTACTTTCGTCATCTGACTTCCGCTTCTGAAAAAAGAAATGACCGGGTAAAGAATCAGTACCCAACCAATAAGCCTGACGTAGCCCATGTTATTCTGCAGAGTGTAGGCCAATTGCACCGACTCATCTTCCTGACTTCCCGGAAAGGGCATAATAAAATAGACCCGTGCAATTTCAACACATGCAAGCAGTAGTATGCCGAGACCAAACAATATCCACTTTACAACCATAGACTTTTACAATGGATTTTATCCTCTTGGGCAAATATACGTGAGTGGCCTTTCTAAAACCCAATTGAAATTCACT
>JAIENH010000550.1 GCA_019751475.1 Cyclobacteriaceae bacterium | reverse complement strand
ACTATTCTTACAATAAGTTTTCCAGAAGCAATACATGGTCATTAGCCTCACCTGACTTTACTGGCGATGTAAATACTGATTTAGATTTATCAATCCATACGGTGGGCATTGAGTTGGGCTACCAGTTTGTATTTGCCAACCGTGTTACACTCGATCTGATTTTAATAGGACCTGGCCTGGCATCTTACTCAGTCAAAGCATCGCTGAATACCAACCTGGATCCGGATGAAAAAAGTATCTTCTTCGAGGAGCTGAATAATTACCTGGGTGACAAGATACCGGGCTACAAGTTGGTGTTGGACGAAGGTGAATTTCGAGACAAGGGCTCTCTGCAAAAAACCACCTTTGGCTTTCGCTATTTGATCAATGTGGGGATACGGTTTTAACTATATAAGTTTCGTAAACAAAAAAGGTAACGTCTATACACATCCAATCACTTTACTAACTCTATGTGATTTCTGTTTCTACTAAAATTTGGGCTTGCACTTCTAGTCGCGTCTACCTTGTTACTTAGTTGCCGCGACCGACTCGAAGTATATCGGATTCAACGGCTGGGAATTTTCTCTTATTCCACCGATCAACTCAATACTAGTTTTGCCAATGCGATCAGCTTTTACCGTGGAAAAACCGTGCTATACAACTACCCTGGGCAGTCAGTGCTCTACACCCGCTATCTGCTGGAAGCTAAGGGAAAAAATCAAACCGGTAGGAATGTCACCATCAGTATTGAAGTTGACCTGGTAGATGATGGTACCTATATTGATGTATTCAAACCAACCTATGAGATACCCGTTGGCGGTATTCACAGTTTCAATTATTTAGAAGAAGCTTCTGCCGGGGTGTACAAGAGCTATAGCCTTGATCCGGCTTTTCTATCTGATACCTACTTTCGCGTACAAAGGCAAAATCAGGAAGAGCGCTTGATATTAGATGACTTTCTTGCGCACTTACAAAACGATTTAAGTGCAACCGAAAAATTAGTGCTTTATGAAGGATCCTTTAAAGATATATCCTATGTGTTGGATTAGAAAACCCATAACGCTTCTCTGCTTATTGGTAGGCATCCATAGTGGGGCCCAAATAGCTGACGAAGGTAAGGGGCCCGATGTCATTATACGGGTAGATGGAGTAATTGTACATGCTAAAGTTGTGTCAGTTGATCAGGCAGAAGTAACGTACAAACTCACGGAGGTCGCTGATGCAGCTGTCATTACCTTGCCACGCAAATTAGTATATGCCATCTCGTATGCTGATCAAACCACACAGGTGATTACGCCCAGTTTTGGCCGAAAACGAATTGATCTTTTGCCTTTTGACGCTGACAAGCGCAACGTAAGCGCAGATGAAACAGATGAAACAGATGAAAACAACTGGCGTAGTAATGTTAAAAAAGGAACGATTCGCGTTGGCCTTGGTTTTGTGCGTAACTACTCCAGCTTGGATGGTGTCAGTAACTTCAAAAAAACTGCAAGCTCCCCATCCCTGTCAGTTATGCATCAGTTTCGTTTCAATCGCCTTTTTGTGGTGGGTTGCAGTGTAGGTTATGCCGGATTTAACTATCAGTACACGTCTATAAGCGACTATGATCAAATTGATATTAACCAGCGGATTCGAGAGAGCATCACCACCCTGGGCTTCTATGGCAGATATAATTTGATGGATGGCTTCGTGAGACCGTACTTATTAGCAGGCGTAAACTTCAACTACTCATCGGCCACAATAGACTCCGACATTTTTTTTCGGGATGAAGCCAAGCGTATTTCTACCCACACAGGCATTCAAGGTTTTAAAACAAACCTGGCCCTTCGCGCAGGCATTGATTTGCACCTGAGCCAGCGGTTCGGCTTGTATGGCGATATTGGTACTGGCTCAAGTCTTATTCAAATTGGTACGCTATTCATCTTAGATTAGAATAAAAGGTGAAAAAGATTATCGCTTTGTTGCTTACCCTAAGTTGTGCTGCACAGATATGTGCCGCACAAGACAAAGGCCTAATATTGTTGCTTGGGCCTGCCGTAAATCTATACTGGGGAGACACTAAAAAGGCTTTTGCATACACCGATAATCATCTTAGCTATCAGTTCAATGGCCAATTGGGATATGTTTCAACCCGTGGTGGCACTATCCGTGGCAACATGCTTGGAATTTTTGCTTCGGCCGGGAGTCTCAAGCCAGAGATGATTACGGAGATGGGTCTGGCCGGTGCCGAACTGGCTGGCATAGTGGATGTTCAGAAACGATTCAATCCATTTTACACCTTGGAAGCAGGCATGGTAGTAGCACGCGTGTTGAGGTTAAGCGGAGGGATAGGGAGACAATATTATATGCTTGACAATGGCTCGCGGGAGGTTATTAAGTTCTTTACAGGCACTGCGGGTATCTCTATTGACCTGGGTGCTGTTAACTGGGTAGTGGATACACACCTGATGACGGGGGGCGGACTCAATCAGAATGCGCTGCGATTCAGCACGGGGTTTTTAGTTAAATTTTGAGAATAAAAAAATTCGTTTCATCCGAAATTTCAAAAGCTTGATCTCGTCATTACAACGCTCAAATCTCCAAACTGCTCATGGCAGTTTTATTCATCCTTTAACGAGTTAACTCCTCGTTCTTTGAGCTTAGTCAATGCA
>JAIENH010000252.1 GCA_019751475.1 Cyclobacteriaceae bacterium | reverse complement strand
GTGAGCAGCTCGAAGTCGCCCAGTAATTTGTTTGTGTACAATTTTGAAACGAAAGAAGTAAAGCAGCTCACCAACACCATGAGCAAAGAAATTAATCCGGACGACCTGGTGGCAGGCGAAGTGGTGCGCTTCAAGTCATTTGATGGCATGGAGATACCGTGCCTGCTTTACAAGCCCAAGGGGTTGAAAGAAGGAGAAAAAGTGCCCGCGCTGCTTTGGATTCATGGCGGTCCTGGTGGACAAACCCGGTTAAATTATTCTGCTTCACTGCAGCACATCGTCAACCACGGCTATGCAGTGCTGGCGGTGAACAACCGAGGCAGCTCCGGCTACGGAAAAACATTTTTTGCTGCCGATGATCGCAAGCATGGCAATGAAGACCTGCGCGACTGTGTTGAGTCAAAGAAGTTGCTCGCATCGTTGCCCTATATTGACACCGACAAGATTGGAATATACGGAGGCAGCTATGGCGGCTACATGGTGATGGCGGCCCTCGCCTTTGCCCCGGAGGAATTTAAAGCAGGTGTAAACCTGTTTGGTGTCACCAACTGGATACGTACGCTTAAGAGCATTCCACCCTGGTGGGAAGCCAACCGCAAGGCGCTCTATACGGAGTTGGGCGATCCTTTCACGGCTGATTCGGTAGCGCTATACAACAAGTCACCGCTCTTCCATACCGACAAAATCACGAAGCCGTTTATCGTGCTGCAGGGCAGCAATGACCCGCGCGTGCTGCAAATAGAGTCGGATGAAATTGTGGCCAATGCCAAGAAGAACGGAGTACCGGTGGAGTATGTGATCTTCCCCGATGAAGGCCACGGATTTGTAAAGAAAGACAACAACATCAAAGCCTCGCAGGAAGTGTTGAAGTTCCTGGACAGGTATTTGAAAGGATTGCCGGAAGCCGAGGCGGGAGAGAAATAACGGAAGGCAATCTCAAAATACCTCTTCGAATCTCTGTGTGCTTTGCGGTTGTCTCATTACCGCAAAGGCCGCAGAGAAATTCACGCAAAGTTGCGCGGAGCATCATACTCATCCTGACATCCATTCTTGAGATGAGTTCTACTCGTAGCGGGACGCAGTATAATAGGCAGCCGTACTCTGAAAGTGAATCTCCGCTTCCAGCGAGTAGTGGTCGGAGAGGTCCTGGTGCGTGGCATCCCAGTGTTTGCGGAGCGGTTTGATTTTCTTTTCGTGGCAATTCACTTGCGATTGGTTATGCCGCACGAGAATGTAGTCGATGAGGTCGCTGTGCATTCCCTTTTCTACCTGCAGGTCGTTGTGAAGCCGATCGTAGCTGTATTGTATTTCCCCGGTCAGGGCACCGTCATCAGCATCCAGTTGCTGCAGCATGCCTGCATAGTGAGCCGTTTGCCGTTTGATGTTGAAGTCGCCACAGACAATCTGGGGCACACCCGGCCGCTCGTACCGCTTCAGGAGAAGATCATACAGTTCTGCGCATTGGCGCTGGCGCAGCGACTCGTCACCGGCATTCTGCAGGTGTGTGCCCACTATCTGTATCGGGAAATTGTGAATGTTGATCTCCACCATCAGGGCCCCTTTGCGCGACATGGCATCTATGCCGTGGCGTGTTTGGAAGGTAATGGAATGGGCAGCCGTGATGGGGTAGCGGCTAAAGATCCAGATGCCGCTGTTGGTTTTGAGTGATACGAGCTTCTGATTGGCCGGTCCTGCTTCGTAGGGAAATGTTTTTGAAAGCGCTTGCCGGATGATCTTGCACGCACGATGGTGGAAGGCCTCCTGGAAAACGATTACATCATAATCGCTGGTGGCCAGCAATTGGCCGATGGCCTCGGCCCGTGGCCGCTTACCCTCGCCCAAAAAGCCGGGCAGCATGTAGATATTCCACGAGAGTACTTTTATTTTTTCTGACGGGGTCGGTGAGGAGTCCTGTTGTGCGAGGGCAACTGGCGTAAAAAATAAACTTGACAGAGCAAGTATAAACGCTTTCATTCAGTTAGCGATGCAAAGAACGCACGGCACTGTTATGCAAGCGTGTCAGAATGATTACGGATTGATTATGAATTGGATGGGTTGTCTACTTGTATTTGTGATACGGCCAGAATAAGAAGGCTTTAAAAATGGAGCATAGTGGAATGCTAAGCCTGACCAGTTGCGACCTTTTCCACAGTGATAAATGTAATTAATGAAACTGAAATTTGATACCAACTCTGTACCCAACTATAGCGCAAACATTGTATTATGCGTAGCACCTGCCATTGGGAACTTTGAGCACTCTTGTACAGGCTTTGGCGATGTGTCGACAGGTGTGGCCTGGTGGGCAAGAGTGTGCGATTTAGGAATCTACTCTTAGTCCGACTGAGATTAAATATTTTTTGAAATTTTCGAGATTCTTTTTTGCAAAGTTGTAGTCAGATTCTTTCAATTTTTCGAACGTCTCGAAATCTGTTATACCATTATATCTTGCAGTCTGCGAGTATTGAAATAGTGCATTGTATTCCCTCCAAGCACCTTTAGTAATAGGCATCACCGTTTTCTTTTTGTCCGGATTAATACTTTGCTCAATCTCTGACTCGTCCTGAAAAAAGTTTACACAATTTGGTTAAGAGTCCTGATTCAAATTTACACTTTTTAGTTAGTCCTG
>JAIENH010000198.1 GCA_019751475.1 Cyclobacteriaceae bacterium | reverse complement strand
ATGAAATTTTTGGCAGCCATTTCTAAAATTAGTCAGGCGGTAAGGCGTCAGACACCTTTGAGGTGTCAAGACGCCTTGGTTCTGTCCTTGAGATGTGTTTTAGTGTTTATCGGGATTGTGTCTTCACCGCTGGCGTATGCTCAATCGCTGGAGACTGTTATTCAAAAAGGTCATGAGTTGGCGGTATTTTCTGTGGCGGTGAGTCCGGATAGCAACTATGTAGCTACCGCCAGCCGCGACAAATCTGCCAAGCTTTGGCAAGTAAGTACAGGGCGCGAAGTGCGAAGTTTCCTCGGTCACCAGGCTTCTGTCGTGTGCCTCGATTTCAGCCGTGATGGCAAGTATCTTCTCACCGGCAGCAGCGATGCTACAGCACGCGTGTGGGAGGTGGCTAGCGGAAAAGAAATTTTACTGGTGAAACCAGATGACGAGCCGCTTACCGATGTTGCTTTTAGTCCTGATGGAAAGTTTTTTGTTACAGTAGGCTATGGCCGCAAAGCCATTGTGTGGGAATTCCCGGGGAAAAAGAAACTAAAAGAATTTCCAGCCGATGGCTATGCCGGATCATCCGGTGGAATAAATCTTGCGATAAGCCCCAACAGTCAATGGCTAGGTATTGGCGAAGACAACAGCACCGCCAATGTGTACAGCGTATCTACATGGGAGAAGGCTCATACATTCAATTTTTCAGATTTCTCATCCTGCGGTGGCTGCTTCACCGATGTCGACTTTTCGGCAGATAGCCGCTACCTGTTAAAAACCTCGCACAACGGTGAAGTATCAACCTACGATCTCACCAATGGCAAACGAGCAAAGCAATTCAAAAAAAAGGTAAGCGATTTGAGCACAGCAGTATTCAGCAGTGATGGCAAACGCGTGGTGCTGTGTACCAAAAAAGAAGTAACTATTTTCGATGCGATCAAGGGCGATTCCCTTCGATCGATTAATCCGTCTATCGAAGGCGAGCTGAACCGGGCCATCTTCAGCCAGGATGGAAAGCAGGTGTTGGTAGCGTGCGATAACAATGTGGTAATGATGTATGACGTAGCAACAGGTAAGAAGGCGGGTGAACTCACAGGTCTTTTGAATCAACGCGACAAAGGAGGGCTCAACTATGATCCCAACTCCTACTGGGATGCCTACATCGCTAAGTACCTTCGATTTAAGAACAACATTTTGCTAAGCCGCGATAACAAAAGTCTTTTGAAAGGAAGATTTGGTCAGAAAGTAAAGCGCTGGGACATCGCCACCGGCAAAACCGAGATGGAGTATGTAGGGCACAGCAAGGCGGCCGTTTGTTATCGATACAGTCGCGATGGAAAAAAATTACTGACAGGCGGAGGAGACGGCACCATCATCGTATGGGATGCGCTCAAGGGAGACACACTGCTGACCATTCCCTCCTATCGCGAGCCGGTATTTGATGTGAGCTTTAACAGCGATGAAACTCAAATCCTCAGCAGTTGCTGGGATGGCACTACCAAAATTCACGATGCTATTACCGGCAAACGACTCCATTATTTCGAAATGAAGAACGGGTCTGCCTATCATGCCTTGTTCACTAAAAATGACTTGTACATCATCACGGCCACCTTGCCCACCGGCTTGCAATTGCGTGAAGTAGACACCAAAAAAATCATTCGCGATTTTGAAGGTCACACCGAAACTATTTCATCACTACTGCTTACACAAGACGGCAAAAGAGTGCTAAGCACCAGTTGGGATGGCACCATCCGCCTATGGGACATAGCGAGCGGCCTCGCTGACCGAAAGCTGACCGGACATAAGGGCGCAGTGTATTCAGCTATTTTTAGCAACAACGAAAAAAATCTTTTCAGCGCGGGTGCTGATCGTGTCATCCGGTATTGGGACATGAATACGGGACAAGTAGTAAAAACATTTGAAGGACACACAGCCGAAGTCACAAGCCTTCAATTGACCTCTGATGAAAAATTATTGATCAGCCACAGCGTGGATGGAACTACCAAATTCTGGGACCTCGCTTCCGGAAAGGAATTTTTTGAACACATCCACCTGGGTGAAAAAGACTGGATGGTAAAAAATCCGGATGGCTACTTTAATGGCACCGACCAGGCGCGCCAGTTTATTCATTTTGTTGATGGGCTGAAGACCTATTCGGCTGATCAATTTTTTAATGACTTCTATCGGCCCGATCTTTTGCCTAAGATATTTCAGAATCGTGGCGGTGAAGATGGATACAAAGACCTTCGCGGCAAGCTTCAAAAGTCCCCACCTCCTACAATAAAGTTGGCTACGCTGCCTTCGGATGATCCCGCGAAAGCGGAAGTGTTTGTAAAAATTACAGACAACGGTGCCGGAGTGGAAGACCTCAAAATTTTTCACAACGGAAAATCCATCATCCTCAACCGGCAAGAAGTAAAGTTGCCTAACGGTAAAAACCAGACCACTACGTATCGCCACATGGTAAACCTGGTGGCGGGCAACAACGTGCTCATGGCCTCGGCAAGCAACAAAGACAGGATTGAGTCTGACCCCAGTTCGGTTGAACTTTTTTCAGAGCACACCGGAAAAACGAGTACGTGCTATGTGCTGGCCGTGGGCATTAATCAATACAAAAATCCTCGCATGGCGCTTAACTATGCC
>JAIENH010000491.1 GCA_019751475.1 Cyclobacteriaceae bacterium | reverse complement strand
AGGAAGCTTCCTTCGGTGGTATTGGCATTCACGATCAGGGCCGAATATTAGATGCCAACCAAGGGTTGGTAGACATAACGGGCTACAGTCTGAAAGAGCTCATCGGCATGGACGGCCTTCAACTAGTAGCACCTGAATATAGAGAGCACGTACTTCACAAAATTCGCACGGGCTACGAGGCTCCGTACGATGTGATTGGAATAAAGAAAAGCGGTGCGCGTTATCACCTGGAGATACATGGAAAAAACATCTCTCTTAACAATAAAGAGTTACGCGTCACAGAGTTTCGCGATATCACCGAGCGCAAGATGATTGAAGAAGAAATGCGGGAGCAAAACATACGATTGACCGATATAGCCGACAGCCTCACACGCAAAAACGAGCAACTGGAGGAGTTCACACAAATCGTATCGCACAATTTAAGAGCACCCGTGGGAAACATCGTCACACTGCTATCGCTGTATAATGTTGATGGCCCTCCACACGAGCGCAGTGAATACATCCAACACCTTCGTGGCTCCAGCTCTCTCCTCTTAGGCACACTGAACGAACTAAATGAAGTACTCAAAATCAAACAAAGTAAGAACATCGAGAAGCAAGACGTGGCATTTCAGCAGGTCTTTGAGCGAGTGCATCAAATGCTCAGTGCAAGCATACTGGAAATCGGGGCGGAGCTTCACGTAGATTTTTCACAAGCGCCTTCCATACTTTATCCACACATTTATTTGGAAAGCATTTTACTCAACCTCATCAGCAATGCGCTGAAGTATCACTACCCGGGTCGTGCCCCCGTCATCCGATTGACAACCTCGCGCCTAGGACAGCGAATACAGCTACATGTGGCAGATAATGGGTTGGGAATTGACCTAAAAAAGTACGGTCACCAGATTTTCAAGATGCGAAAAACCTTCCACAATCACCCTGAAAGCCGTGGATTGGGCCTTTTTCTCATCAAAAATCAAATCGAGTCGATGGGCGGAGAGATATCCGTGCAGAGCGATGTGAACATTGGTACAACATTCCGCGTTATTATGCCATCGTAATGGAAGCGCCTGTCACACAACCCGTTGTAGCCGTCATTGACGATGACTCTGTTTATCAGTTTACCACCTCTCGTACGCTCAAGGCAACCAAGTTAACCGAGCAGATTCTCCAATTCCTCAACGGTGACGAAGCGCTGAAATTTCTCTTCTCTCATCAAGAAGATAAACTGCTGCCGGACATTATCTTTCTGGACATCAACATGCCTATTACGGATGGGTGGATGTTCCTGGAAGAATTCAGCAGACTGAAAGACTCACTCAAAAAGAAGATCACCATCTACATGGTAAGTTCGTCCATTGACCCGCGCGACCTTACACGTGCTAAAAACAATCCTGAAGTATCGGGTTATGTAGAGAAGCCCATCACCATCAGCAAATTTTCAGAGTTGATCGGTGGATTCGGACAACAGAGCAACTAACGTAAAATCTTTAACTAATTTCGCAGCCCTCGGAAACTGACCAGTTCGAGGCCAGCACTGCCAATAAACATTTTGGCCTGCACCTTAATCGGTATTTTATTGAGATCATCTGAAATCCAACAGGCGATAGAATTTTCTCCGTCAAACAGTGAGTTGGCCGGCATGATAGGTCGAATGCGAAGACATTGGATCTTGCCTACTTTGGTATTCACCACCTCTTTGCCCATGTAGATAATCCTCAAGTTATAAGAGGCATTCTCTAAAAATCCTGAAATGGTGAGCGTGTCGCCTTTGTTCACGCGACTAAAATCAATCAGCCGTAGAAACATAAATCCACCCACAAGGTCTTTTGCATTCTTTGGCACATCATACACCTTGGGATCTTCGTACACACCAGTCTCAGCATTTTTTACTTTTACTTCCGCTTTATTTTTTTCCTGGTCAAAGTAAACAAGTTCGTCTCTGCGATACGTGCCTTCTTTGAGCTTGCGATATGCAACGTGCGTACTCTGTGTAGCGGTGTCGATGTAGGCGCCCCAGTTGTCATCAAATTTCGCTACCCACGAAATCCAATCACTTGTCTTTCCAAAGGCATCTATTTTATAACACGTGCGGGAGTTTATTTGATGGAATTTATTGTCGATGCGCGTAATGCCCCGTCCTACCGTGAAAAAGGCCAGGTGCACGCGGTACTCCAACTCCTCACCGGCACTATAACTGATGTTGCGGGTAACGGGCACATCCTTTTGATTGCTGGAAAGAAAGTTGCTGAGGGCAGCAATCACCAAAAAACCGGCAAACCACTTTTTCATAACCTCAAAAATAAACGTTTGATGTAGAAAGGTCAAAGGTCATGCCAGAGCTATGCCGAGATTTGGTTTTCGCGCAAAGCATCGTTTAGCGAGGTTTTTTTGTCGGTACTTTCTTTTCGTTTGCCGATGATAAGAGCGCAGGGCACATGGTATTTTCCTGACGGAAATTTCTTTGGCACAGTGCCTGGTATTACCACCGACCGCTCTGGTACATAATTTTTATATTCTACCGGTTGCACACCCGTTACATCAATGATTTTGGAACTCGCTGTGAGCACCACGTTGGCACCCAACACAGCCTCACGACCCACGCGCACACCCTCCACGATAATACACCGTGA
>JAIENH010000454.1 GCA_019751475.1 Cyclobacteriaceae bacterium | reverse complement strand
CCGCTACTTTAGCGACTGCGTTTATCCTGCTCAACTCGACTTCTTCACGTTTCCCCAATGGTCTTGGCAACAGCAGCGATCAAGTGGGTCGCAACATCATGGATCATCACAAGCAAGCGGGTGCCTCGGCAAATGTGGAAGGATTTGAAGATCGTTATTATTCTGGGAGACGGCCCAACGGTATCTATTTTACACGCTTTCGAAATCTACAGGAGAAGCGTACTGATTACATCCGAGGTTTTGGTTATCAGGGTGGTGCTGGCCGCGGCAGGTGGGAGCAGTTTGATTTGGATAATCGTCTCGGGGCGGAATTGAAAGAAGCCGTGCAGCAGCCGGGCGGCTGGGGAATTGGTTTCGGTGGATTTGGTGAGACGCTGCCCTATGCCGATAATCGTGTCACGCTCAATACACAACTTAAAGACAAGTGGGGGCGCAATACACTGACCATGGATGTGGAGTTTAAGGCCAACGAAAAGGCAATGCAACAAGACATGGCCAATGCCATGGCCGAGATGCTGGAAGCAGCCGGGTACAAGAACGTGCGACCGTATGTCAACACATCTTTTCCAGGCAACGCCAACCACGAGATGGGCGGAGCACGCATGGGCCGCGACCCGAAGACATCGGTGCTCAATAGCTTCAATCAAATGCACGAAGTAAAAAATGTCTTCATCACAGATGGATCGTTTATGACTTCGTCCTCCTGCGTCAATCCATCGCTCACCTATATGGCTATGACGGCACGAGCTTGTGCCTATGCGGTAGAAGAAATCAGAAAAGGTAATTTATAAATAGATAGGCGTCAGACACCTGAGTGGTGTCAAGACGCCTGGTTGTTAATTACACAAAATTTCAATCGTAATGCACTGGTCGATCTTTACTAGAATACTTGGGGCTAGCTCCAGTGTATTTACCTACTGGTGCGTCTGTTGTCTTGCCATGTTTGTAATCTCTGGTTGCGCTGCTTTTGCTCAATCCGGACTTATGCGCCCGCTTTTTAATGGTAAGGATTTGTCAGGCTGGAAGCAGCTAAACGGACAAGCGACATTTGAAGTAGTCGGCAACGAACTTGTAGGCACCACGGTGGCTGGCGGATCCAATTCTTTTTTGGCAACAGAAGAAGAGTTTGGTGATTTTGTTTTGGAACTGGAATTCAAATTAGATGGCACTAACTCCGGTGTGCAAATTCGCAGCGAAAGTAAAGCTGATTATCTTGAAGGTCGCGTGCATGGCTACCAGGTAGACTTTGACCCAACACCCCGCGCCTGGACGGGCGGTATTTATGATGAAAGTAGGAGAGGCTGGTTGTATCCGTTGGATTACAATCCATCTGCAAAGTCGGCCATCAAGCTCACAGACTGGAATCATTGCAAGATCGTTTGCGTGAGCAATGATATTCGCACGTGGATCAACGGTGTGCCAACGGGCCACATCATTGATGATAAAACCCGCAAGGGATTTATTGCCTTGCAAGTGCACGCAGTGGGGGCGGCCGATGTGGGAAAGCAAGTGCGTTGGAGAAATATCCGGATACAGACGGAGAAACTAAAATTACCTCCAAGAGATAAAATTTTCGTTGCTGACTTTGTGGGAATGCAAAAATTGAATTCCGAAGGCCTTGGTTTTGAACTGATTGAAAATTCGAAAGAGAAACGAGTAGATGTATTTTATCAACGGAAGTTAATCACCTCATACACCTGGCTTGATTCAATTTTTAAACCGGTATTGCATCCATTAAGTACCCTTTCGGGAATTGCCATTACGCGACAATTCCCATTGACTTTAGTACCAGGAGAGCGAGCTGATCATCCGCACCAGGTTGGCTTGTTTCTCACGCATGAATCCGTCAATGGTTTTGATTTTTGGAATTTGAGTACAGCCATAGCCCCGCGCGACCGGGTGAAATATGGAAAGATTGAGCACAACCGCATTATGCACGCCCAGGGATGGCAGTCGGACGGGTATCTCACTACGGTGGCGATTTGGAAGACATATTCCGGGAAGGCATTGCTGGAAGAGACCACCCGTTTCCACTTTCTTATTGATAAAGGTAGTCTTATCATCGACCGGCAGACAGACCTCAAAGCCATCGATGAGTCAGTAACTTTTTCAGATGTGAAAGACGCGTTGCTCGGCCTTCGGGTAGCGCGCGAACTTGAGTTACCTAACTCCTGGAAGGATCGTTTTGTACAGCCCGATAAAACTCTGTCGGATGAAATGATCAACAACACAGGTGTCACAGGGCAGTATAAAAATAGTGAGGGTATTACCGGAGAAGATGTGTGGGGCAAGCGCGCACGCTGGCTGATGTTGCAAGGTGAGTGTGAAGGTATTCCTGTATCCGTTATTATGTTTGATCATCCTCAAAACCCTGAGTATCCTACCTATTGGCATGCCCGTGGCTACGGACTCATGGCCGCCAACCCGTTGGGAAGAAAAATTTTTACCGATGGTAAAGACCCTTTGAACCTTCGTTTGCAAAAAGGAGAGACGCTTACGGTGCGCTATCGGATTGTTGTAAGTGAGAAAACTCCGAACCAGCAGATCCAACAGTGGGAGAAAGGTTTTTCTAAAAATCATTGACAATAAAAAATACCACCTGACTT
>JAIENH010000266.1 GCA_019751475.1 Cyclobacteriaceae bacterium | reverse complement strand
AACCTAGAGCAACTCATGGCAAATGAATTTCTAGAACATCGGCTGAACGTAAACCGCAGGCACTTTCTTGGAAAGTTAGGACTCGGCATTGGAAGTGTGGCCCTGGGTTCGCTGCTGGTACCCGATTTATTTTCGAATAAAGAAGAAGCTGCTCCTGCCCTGGGTCTGCCACATTTTGCACCCAAAGCCAAGCGCATTATTTATCTCTTTCAAAATGGTGCACCTTCTCAATTAGAAAGCTTCGACTACAAACCAACTCTAGTAAAAATGGCGGGGCAAGACTTGCCTGCCTCCGTGCGCATGGGTCAGCGACTCACCGGCATGACATCCAATCAGAAAAAATTTCCGATGGTGGGTTCGTATTTTTCCTTCAAGCAATACGGACAAAGTGGTGCATGGGTGAGCGAACTCTTTCCCAACATTGCAAAAATCACCGATGACTTGTGCTTCATCAAGACGATGAATACCGAGGCCATCAATCACGACCCGGCCCTCACATTTATGCAAACAGGTGCACAGCAAGGCAACCGGCCCAGCATGGGAGCATGGTTGAGTTATGGACTTGGTAGCGACAATAAAAATCTTCCTGCCTTTTGCGTGTTGCTTTCACGCGGTCGCGGCAACGGGCAGGGTGTGTATTCCAAGCTCTGGACAAACGGATTTCTGGACAGCATTCACCAAGGCGTGCAGTTCAGCAGCAGCGAAGAACCCGTCTTGTATCTGAACAATCCTGAGGGTATCGATAAAGAGGGAAGGCGCAGAATGCTTGACCAACTATCTCAACTCAATCAACTCTCCTACCAGGAATTTGGTGATCCGGAAATTCAGACCAAGATCCAGCAATATGAGATGGCTTATCGCATGCAGTCGTCTGTGCCGGAGCTGACCGACCTTACCAAAGAACCTGACAGCATTGTGAAAATGTATGGACCTGAGTGCTTGGTGCCGGGCACCTATGCGGCCAACTGCTTGCTGGCGCGAAAACTATCAGAAGCGGGTGTGCGCTTTGTACAATTGTATCACCAAGGGTGGGATCAGCACGGCAATCTTGTGGGTGAAATGCCGTTGCAGGCGAACGATGTGGATCGCGCCTCGGCAGCACTGGTGATGGATTTGAAGCAGCGTGGCTTGCTCGATGAAACACTCGTGATCTGGGGTGGTGAATTTGGACGCACTAATTATTGCCAGGGCGATCTTTCGAAAGACAACTACGGACGCGATCATCACCCACGCTCCTACACCATCTGGATGGCGGGCGGAGGCGTGAAGGCCGGCACCGTGTATGGCGAGACAGATGAATTTTGCTATAACATTTTGAAAGACCCTGTGCACGTCAATGACTTCCACGCTACTGTGTTGCACCTGATGGGCCTTGAACACGAAAAACTTACTTACAAACATTTGGGCCGCAGATACCGGCTCACCGATGTGGCCGGAAAAATTGTACCCGGTGTATTAGCCTGAGCGAAGCGATGAAGGTATTCAATAAGATTGCAGGCGGCCTGGTACTTAGCCTGAATGTATTGCTGATTTTCTTTTTGATTTTTCAGGAGCGACTGTCGCTTCCTGCATGGTTGCAGTCGGTAGGGCGAATGCACCCGTTGTTGCTTCACCTGCCCATCGGCATAGTGATCGTAGTCTTGCTGCTCTCGCTCTTTCGGAGCGAAGTAAAGCCCAAGTCATTTGACAAAGTGATGGGATGGCTGCTCACGTTGTCGGCACTCACTACGGTAACTGCCGCGCTAATGGGGCTTGTGCTATCGCGCGAAGGTGGATATGATGACACTCAACTAAACTATCATTTGATTTCCGGCTCTGCATTCAGTTTCATGGCGTGGCTGCTGATGTTGATAGGTCCGGAGCAAAAGGGAAGTTTTCAGCTATTGGCAGTCGCCAATGTGATACTCGTGATTTTAGCTGGGCACTTTGGATCCGTGTTGACGCACGGAGAAAATTTTGTATGGGCCCCACTGATGAAAACGCCTGGGCCTGCACTTTTAACTGACAGCACATCGCTTTACCAGGCGGCTATCGAGCCTGTGCTGCGTAGCAAATGCTTTAGCTGCCACAATGAGCAGAAGAAAAAAGGAAAACTGCTCATGACTTCCGTGGCCGCTATTGCGCGGGGCGGCAAACATGGCCCGATCTGGGTATCCGGTGATCCGGAGCGCAGCAGCCTCATCCAACGAATCAACTTACCGGAAGACCATGAAGAACACATGCCTCCGTCCGGTAAAACACCCTTAACAGAAAAAGAAAAACAACTTCTCTTTCAATGGATTGCCCGTGGTGCAAATACTTCACAAGCGTGGACGCGTTATGCGAAAAGCGATTCCCTCTTTTTATTAGCAAAAGAATTTATCCACACTACACCCAACACAAACACTCAACCGGTTTACAACTTTACAGCTGCCTCCGAAGAGACGATCAAAAAACTTAACACACCGTATCGCACGGTCACTCCACTCGCGGCCGAAAGCCCAGCACTGGCTGCTGAATTTTTTCTTAGCCAGGCATTTGATTACAAGCAACTATCCGAGCTCACTACTATCAAAGAGCAATTGGTTGACCTTTCCCTGGCGGGAATGCCGGTGACTGATGC
>JAIENH010000665.1 GCA_019751475.1 Cyclobacteriaceae bacterium | reverse complement strand
CAACTCGCTGCACACCAACGCCTACGATGAAGCCATTACCACGCCTACCGAGGAGTCGGTGCGCAGGGCCATGGCGATTCAACTTATCATCAACAAAGAACTGGGTCTGGCTAAAAATGAAAATCCCACACAAGGCTCCTTCATCATTGAGGAGCTTACGGATTTGGTAGAAGAGGCCGTATTAACGGAGTTCGACCGCATAACAGAGCGGGGGGGTGTATTGGGCGCCATGGAGACCATGTACCAGCGGGGCAAAATACAGGAAGAGAGTCTTTATTACGAAACACTGAAGCACACGGGCGAATATCCGATCATTGGAGTTAATACTTTCCTGAGCTCGAAAGGTTCACCTACCATCACGCCACAAGAAGTGATTCGCGCTACTACGGATGAAAAAGAGTACCAGATAAAAATGCTGCGAAACCTCAACAAATTTCAGGAAAAGCGCTCAACCGATGCACTCGCCCGCGTACAGCAAGCAGCCATTCAAAATAAAAACATCTTTCACGAACTAATGGAAGCTTGCAAAGTTTGTTCGCTTGGACAAATTACCAAGGCTCTTTTTGAGGTGGGCGGTCAGTATCGTAGAAATATGTAATCCAGTTCGTCATTTTAAACAACAAGAGCGTCCCGCCTTTGGCGGGACGCTCTGTTTTACGGGTTACTATTGATTACTTAATCGTACGAATATTACCAGTCTTATCAGTTACCTCGAACGTAGGCACACCAGCCACACTCTTCAGGTTATACACCAAGCCGAAGTTACCGTTGATCGTCATGTTTTCGTTGTGCACCAGGTTGTTGGCGCCATCGAAAATACGCACGTTGATCTGCTCAATACCATCATTGGCCACAGCCAACAGGTACTTGCCTTCTTCAGCAATCTTCGAAACATGCACATTTGTCACGGCTGTTTCATTTTTATACGCCACGTTTTGAATTTGCTTTCCAGAGGCATCCATGATTTCAATAGAATAATTTCCGGCAGACATACCTTCAAAATTCACCGGGCGCATGAAACCAGCTACGTTTCTTGTGGTCTCAACGAACACAACTTTTCCACTTTCGCTGCGGATAGTCATGGTTACATCGCCAGTCTTCACACCTTCGTAGATAACTTTGAAGGTACCGGAGTTCTTTTGATTGATCACCACGACACGGGGACCATCAGGGCCATTAGCCAATGCCATTGTGCTTGCTACGACAAAGGCGGTTAATAATGATGTTGCTTTCATAATGATTGTTTGTTTTAGTCTTGTTTTGTTTTCGCTACGGCTTTATTGCCGATTGCTTGTGCAAATGTACGGGCGTGTAATGCCGCGGGTCGTGAAGTTGTAAGGAAAGTTGATTTTTAATCGTAAAAATCGTTTGCACTATTTGCACGCGAATTCTACACCAAGAGTAGACTAAAAATTGGTGCGCTACGGCTGTTTGATTCAACACAATCTAAGCGCGAGTAGCGTAATCGTTTGCAATTGGACATAAAAAAATCGTCCCGCCTTGGCGGGACGACTCTCATCAACTATGACTGCTGATTACTTGAAGAATGTTTTTGAAGCACCACTCTTGTCAGCCACTTCCATAGAGAAGTGACCATGCAAGCTGGTGAGATCATACACTTGAGCGAAGTTGCCACTCACAATTTGTTTGTTGCTGTGAATAGTTGCACCTGAATCGTCAGAAATTGAAACTGATAATTCATCATCACCAACACCCGCTACAGTGAGCAAATACTTTCCGTTGGGGAGTTGGATCAATTGCGCCAACTTCTCTGCATGACCTGTTTTGTGAACAAAGCTTTCGGTGATCCAGTTGGAGCCGTTGTCAAGACGAATGGTGTACTCACCATCGGCCAACCCATCAAAATTGTACGGCCTTGCAAAGCCACTGGACTTCTTAATCGTCTCTGCAAAGACAACATTGTTCTTGGCATCGAAGATCTCCACTTTCACATCAGCTGCTTCTTCGCTTTTGTAAATAACTTTGTAAGACTGATTGCTTTTCACAACAGCCATTCCTGACTTAGCGGCAGGGCGTTCATCGAGCGCGCCTGCAA
Source organism: Cyclobacteriaceae bacterium (assembly GCA_019751475.1). Classification (GTDB taxonomy): domain Bacteria; phylum Bacteroidota; class Bacteroidia; order Cytophagales; family Cyclobacteriaceae; genus ELB16-189. The sequence goes on along the minus strand of JAIENH010000665.1, from coordinate 533 downwards.
ACGTGAGTGAACTTACCAGAACACCCACCATGAGTAATGTAATTTTTTTCATACCTAAACCTTTTTTGTTTTGGGTATGAGACGAGCACGCGTATGCGAAAGTTGCAACGCCACTGTTAATAATTCTTAAATTTCATGTTATTCCCACAAGTGAACATCGAATAGCCGGATGTGAACACTCCTTTTCTTCAATACGAAAAAAAAGTAAGTGACTTGCGAAACTAATTGAGATGAAAAACGTCTTTAGACTTTTCAGCCTCCGTCATGAGGTGCTTCTGGAACTTCAATCGTGATGAAAGAAATGTTTCTTTCTTATCCGGAGCAGAGGAAACGAACTTTAATCGCTCTTCAAAGTCAAGCCCCAGTTCATTGGCCACGTGATATACCGAGCAAGGCACGGGTATTTTATTAATCTTTAGCAAGCTCATGTAGTCCTTAAACTCCTTCTCCAATTTTGGGGTGACTTGCTCATTCAGGTCCACCTGCCAAAACTCCACCTCTCCGCCCGGGTACAATTTATCTTTGTAGGTACG
>JAIENH010000331.1 GCA_019751475.1 Cyclobacteriaceae bacterium | reverse complement strand
AAATATTGGAAGTATGTAGAGAGCCGCTCGGAAGTGGATCGCATGGCCGAAGTGAAAAAGATCACAGGTGCTTTTACTGGCGCGTACGCTATCAATCCGTTTGACGGCAAACAAATTCCGATATGGATAAGCGAATATGTATTGGCCGGCTACGGCACCGGGGCCATCATGGCCGTGCCATGTGGCGATGAGCGCGATCATAAGTTCGCGAAGCATTTCAACTTACCGATCACTAACATTATTGGCAGCCATTATAATGGTGAAGAAGCCAACCCAACCAAAGAGGCTGTTCTGGAAAATTCTGGCTTCCTCAATGGCGTGGCGATGCACAAGGCTATTGACTTGGCCATCAATGAAATAGAGAAGCGTGGCATTGGCAAGCGACAGGTGAACTACAAGATGCGCGATGCGGGCTGGAGCCGTCAGCGCTACTGGGGCGAGCCCTTCCCGGTGGTGTTCAAAGATGACGTGCCTTATGCCATGAGCGAAAGCGATTTGCCATTGCAGTTGCCGCCATCCAACAACTTCAAACCATCGGGTACGGGCGAGGGCCCTCTTGCCAACCTGACGGACTGGATCAACTTTCCTGCCCGCCAGCCAGGCGGGGCTCCCAATCACAAACGCGACAGCAACACGATGCCAACCCATGCAGGCGCTGCCTGGTATTTTTTGCGCTACATGGATCCACACAATACCAACGCTTTCGCGGATAAGAAAGCGCTCGACTATTGGAACCAGGTGGATGTGTACATCGGAGGTTCGGAGCATGCCGTGGCTCACTTGCTATACGCACGCCTGTGGACGAAAGTACTTCACGACTTAGGCTACTTGAATTTTGATGAGCCGTTTAAGAAGCTGATCAATCAAGGGAAGATTACGGGTGATTCGAGATTTGTTTATAGAGCATCGACTTTATGGCATAATGCCTCGCTTGAAGAAGCACCAAAAAAACAGCCAATTATCTTTATTTCAGAAGGCATAATCTCTAAAATGATTAAGGATGAGTTCAAAAACAGTGAGATTCAAGAAAGACTTAAGGATGAATTAGATAATATATCAAAAAGATACATTGCTGAGGGTTTGGCTAAATCCGGAACACTACGATTTGCTAATTCAAATAATTATAAGTTAACTGACTCACTAATTTCGCCTCTCCGAATAGACATTAAATTGGTCAATGGTCTTGAGTTAAATATCGAAGCGTTAAAAAATTGGAAGGAGGAGTTTTCAAGAGGAGAGTTTATTTTGGAGGACAAAGAAGGACATCCAACTCTTAATAGTGATGCAGGTAAATACATCTGCGGCTCTGCTATCGAAAAGATGTCTAAGTCCTACTTCAACGTAGTAAACCCAGATCAAATCATCAACGATTATGGTGCCGATACACTCCGCATGTATGAAATGTTTCTTGGTCCACTCGAAGCATCCAAACCATGGAGCACCAATGGCATTGATGGCGTATTCAAATTCCTGAGGCGCTTCTGGAACCTCTTCCACGATGCTACCGGCAAATTCAAAGTCAGTGACGCAACGCCAACCCGCGAAGAATTAAAAGTATTGCACAAGACGCTGAAGAAAGTGGAGCAGGATATTGAAAACTTCTCATTCAACACCTCTGTGAGCGAGTTCATGATCTGTGTAAACGAGTTGAGTTCGCTCAAGTGTAACAAGCGCGCGGTGCTGGAGCCACTTACCATTGCCCTCTCTCCTTTCGCACCACACATCGCGGAGGAGTTGTGGTCATTGCTGGGTCATGAGCAAAGCATACTATATGCCATCTTCCCAGCCTACGATGAGCAGTACCTGAAGGAAAGTTCACACGCCTATCCTATCTCCATCAATGGCAAGGTACGCGCCACCATGGACTTTGCTCTGGATATGCCAAAAGAAGACATAGAAAAACTGGTGCTGGCCTCAGAGGCTGTTCAAAAATGGAGTGAGGGCAAGCCGCCCAAAAAGATCATCATCGTGCCTGGCAAGATCGTAAATGTGGTGGTATAGCGCTTACCTATGCCTAACGGTCATTCGGGAACATTTACTTAACTTGGCCGAAATTAAACCCGATCCGCTCGACCATGTATTCTTCCAAGATTGTCGGCCTTGGCCATCACCTGCCTGAAACCATCATTACCAACCAATACCTCTCCACACTCATGGACACCAATGATGAGTGGATCATTGAGCGGACAGGCATCAAAGAGCGCAGATGGATTGACTACACCAAAGACACGGTGGGCAACATGGCAGCCAAAGCCGCTCGCATGGCATTGCAGCGAGCAGGCCTTACTGAGAAAGATGTAGAGTTTATTGTCTTTGCTACCATCACATCCGATTACTATTTCCCTGGCTCCGGTGTTATCATGCAACGCGAGTTGGGCTTGGAAGGAATCGGAGCGATGGACATCAAGAATGCGTGCTCTGGTTTTATCTACGCTCTCTCCACCGCTGACCAATTCATTAAGACCGGCATGTACAAAACCGTGTTGGTGGTGGGTGCAGAAATCCAATCTACCGCGCTGGCTGTCTCCACACGCGGGCGCAACACAGCCGTGATTTTTGGCGATGGCGCAGGTGCAGCCGTTCT
>JAIENH010000384.1 GCA_019751475.1 Cyclobacteriaceae bacterium | reverse complement strand
GGTGGCGTGGCCGCATCCCAAGCGAAGAATCACAACGGCCTCATCGATAACTGGCTTCGAAATATTCGCGACACGTACCGCGTAAACCGCAAAGAGCTAGATGGTATTGGCAACGAAGAGTTGCGATTGAAAAGACTGGTGGAACTGAATGTGAAGGAACAGGTTTTCCATTTGGCGATGACATCCATCGTACAAGAGGCTCTTGACCGCCATCAGTCTCTGCAACTGCATGGATGGGTTTATGACTTAGAAACGGGAATGATTAGAGACCTGGGTATCTCCATTGAAAAGGACTTTGAAGACTTCGACTTGTATAACTGCAACCACGATGGACATACCCATTAACAACACTTCCCTAACCACAAACAAATGTGCGATGACCACGACAATACCATCATTTCTAAAATGAAAAAATTCTGAAGTAGACGAATAACTAAAGACATGGAAAATCATAAACCAGAGAAGATAAAGGTAGGGATGCATCAAGAACAGCTTCGAGGCACGGCCATCATGCTAATTCTATTGGCTTTTTCACTTTTAATCGGTATGGCCGGATTTCATTGGGTGGCCAAACTAGATTGGACTGATTCGTTTTTGAATGCATCCATGCTGCTGACGGGTATGGGGCCTGTAGATGAACCGGAGGATAAGGCCGGAAAAATTTTTGCGGGTATTTATGCGCTATACAGCGGAATCGTATTCCTGTCAGCCATTGCGATTTTTATTTATCCATTTGTTGAGCATGCCGGAAAGCACCTGGCAGGTAAAATAGATGACAAAAAAGCTGATGACTGCGACTAATGGATGGTTTAACGCATATAGATTTCAATAAGAAGTTTGTTGCCTTAATCGCCAAAAATACGCTTGTGGCAGAAGAAGACATTAGACCCACGTTACGATTCAACCAAGATATGAGTATGGATTCTCTTGATATGGCCAATTTGGTTGTAGAATTTGAAAACGAGTTTAATGTGACGTTTACTGACGATGAAGCGGAGAAAATAGTAACCGTAAAAGACGCACGGGAACTATTAATGAAAAAGCTAAAACCAGTATTATAAAAGATCTAAACAACGAAAACCGTACTCTTATTTAAGATTGTAAAGAGGCACAACACTACCCTCCAATAAGCATTTACACTGAATAACCTATAAACAAAAAATTTATGTTGAATACAAACTCGAACCACAAACACAGCTACGATGCGCAAGGCAACATCACCTGCTGCACGCTAGAAGAAAAGATTAACGCCAAAACATCGGGCAAAACCGATGCACACACCGAATCGGATGGCCACGACCATTCTCCAAATGCGCAAAGCACATTTCAAATGTTTACGCCATCATTGATAAGTTTGGCGTTGCTGCTGATCGCGATTGCTTTCGATAATTATTGGCAACCTTCTTTTTTTAGGGGCTGGGTTCGATTGGCATGGTACGGGATAGCGTATCTGCCCGTTGGCTTTCCGGTAGTAAAAGAAGCATGGAAAGCAATTGTCAAAAAAGAATTTTTCACTGAATTTTTATTGATGAGCATTGCTACCATCGGTGCATTTTCCATAGGCGAGTACCCCGAGGGTGTGGCCGTGATGTTGTTCTATGCCATCGGAGAAGTCTTTCAAACACTGGCTGTAAAAAGAGCAAAGGGAAACATCAAAGCATTGCTCGACCAGCGACCTGATGAAGTTACCATTGTAGAAGAAGGCAACGTTCGCACCGTGAAAGCAGAATCTGTTTCTATCGGAAACATCATTCAATTAAAGCCAGGCGAAAAATTAGCATTGGATGGTGTGTTGCTTTCCGATGCGGCTTCTTTCAATACAGCTGCACTCACAGGCGAAAGTAAACCTGATACAAAACAAAAAGATGAAACCGTATTGGCAGGAATGATTAACCTCAACACCGTTTCGTTGGTGAAAGTCACAACAGCCTATACCGATAGCAAGCTTTCAAAAATTTTAGATTTGGTTCAGAATGCCACAGCGCAAAAAGCAAAGACGGAATTGTTTATACGCACTTTTGCCAAGTACTATACACCTGTGGTGGTGCTGCTTGCGTTGCTGATTTGTGTGTTGCCCTATTTCTTTGTTGCCGATTATCAGTTCCGCGATTGGCTCTACCGCTCGCTCGTGTTCTTAGTTATTTCTTGTCCCTGCGCATTGGTGATTTCGATACCACTCGGCTACTTTGGCGGCATCGGTGCATCTTCGCGCAACGGCATCCTCTTCAAAGGCAGTAATTATTTGGACATCGTGGCATCCATCAAAAATGTGGTGATGGACAAAACAGGCACACTCACCGAGGGAGTTTTTAAAGTGCAACAAGTAAATATTCAGTCTGGCTTTGATGAAAAGGAAATATTGGAATTGGTCAACGCATTGGAAAGCAAAAGCACACATCCCGTTGCCACCGCTATCCACCAATATGTGGGCGCAGTAAATTCCAAAATTGAATTGACGGGTGTGGAAGAAATAGCAGGGCATGGATTGAAAGCAACCATTAACGGAAAGGAATTACTGGTGGGTAATTTCAAACTCATGAGCAAGTTTGACATCAAGCATGAGGTGGATGTA
>JAIENH010000111.1 GCA_019751475.1 Cyclobacteriaceae bacterium | reverse complement strand
CATCCATCATGATTTCATATGATGGAAAATAGTCAGTCGTTTTTTCTTGATTTACCATCTGGTGGCAAGCTAAGCGCAGTATCGATTTGCTCACGCTGTTTAGCTCCAGGGTATTGCGGGTATGCCGCACAGGGCTTACGGTAAGAATGACGCGAAGAGATGGATTGATAGACCTTAGAATACTCATTGTTTCCAGGAAAAATGTTGTGATCTCTTCTGGGGATGACAATCGTTTTGAAAAATTTGAGGATGGAATCTTGTGGCAATTGGCTACGGCCGATCCGTTGTCTTTTCGATCATAAATAAAAGCAGTGCCGTATGTTAGCACCAATATTCGACACGTGCGGATGAAATGATTTACTCGTTCTATCGTGGTTTCAATGGTTGCTCGTAAGCCGCCTTTATTGCTGTTCACGAATGAGGAGTGAAAATCGTAATTGAAATACAGACCATCGTTTGTTACGTACGTGTCATCTGCCGGGAACTCCTGAAGTGCTGAGTAACGAATGAGTTTATGGATTGCCAATGGATGATAGACCGTCCCGAACGGATTGGTCATTGCGCTAAACTTATTTTGTCTGAATCGGTCTCCTATTGTTTGTGCAAAGCAGGAGCCAAGCGTCAGGATAGGATCATGCAGCCCAATGGAAAAGCTTTTGGCTTTGCTATCAATTTCAGTTCGTAAAGGAAGGTGCATCTGGCCAGTGTACTTTCCGAAATTTAATTATTAATAACTCTAAATGGAGTTGAATATTCTCTTTACTTTGGACGTAATATCGTCCATCATCCGGTGAACAGAAATATTTCTAAACTTCATACCCTTGCATCCAAGAAGTCGCGCCTGATTATCGGCCTTATGTCTGGCACTTCCATGGATGGATTGGATGTAGCTCTATGCAAAGTTTCCGGCAACGGACTAAAAACGAAGTTGACACTTCAACACTTTCACACGGTACCGTACTCGGTAGCAGAGAAGGAGCGAATACTGGAGATTTTTGCTAAACCTCAAGTTGATTTTGCGAAGTTAACTGCACTAAATTCCTGGCTGGGTATTCTACACGGTCAAATGGTGTTGAGTTGTCTTAAGAAATGGAGCGTCAGCCCAGCCCGCATCGATTGTATTGCATCTCACGGTCAGACGGTAATGCATGCGCCTCTCTCATTGCGACCGGAGAGCGGTATTAACTCCACATTTCAGGCGGGCGATGGCGATCACGTGGCTGTGACTACTGGAATTATCACTGTCAGTGATTTTCGTCAAAAGCATATTGCAGCGGGTGGGGAGGGAGCACCACTGGCCGTCTACGGTGACTACCTTCTGCTATCACATAAAAAGGAGAACCGGATACTGCTCAATATTGGCGGCATAGCCAACTTCACTTTTTTACCTGCCGGTCAACGAGCGGATAAAGTATTTGTTACGGATACCGGGCCTGGCAACACGATTATTGATCAGGTCGTGCGCCATTATTATAAGGACAAGTATTTTGATAAGGATGCACAGCTAGCTTCGCAGGGGACAGTATTGCTGCCTTTATTGCGAGTATTAAAAGCGAATAACTTCTTTGATTTGCCGTTTCCAAAAACTACAGGTCCTGAGCTGTTTAACATTGACTATTTGCAGCGAGCACAACAATCTTCGCAAACCACAGGTGCATCTGTGCATGATGTACTGGCAACGGTCACGCGATTTTCCTCGGAGACCATTTCTGAAGCAATAAAGAAAGCGTGTGGAAAAAAATCATTTGAGCTGTATGTGAGCGGGGGCGGTGCTCACAACCCGCTGATGATGAGATGGATAAAAGACTTGCTAAGGCTTGATGAAATTAAATCGACCGAGGCGCTTGGCATACCGGGCGATGCAAAGGAAGCCATTTTATTTGCGGTGCTGGCCAATGAATCATTGGCAGGCGGATTTATTAACTTTGGACGCAGAGGAAAAATTCCTTCTGTCTCGATGGGTAAAATTTCGTTTCCAACTTGATCAGTGCTTGCGTTATTGATAAACCAAAAGATAAATAAAACCAGTTGATGCTATGACTATATCGGAGAACCCGGAAAAAATGCCGGTGAAAATTTTTGAGAGTTCGGAGAAAGCTTCCGTTTTTGTTGCCAATGAAATTGCCGCATTGATTCGCCAGCGGCAAAAGGAAAAGAAGAATTGTGTATTAGGACTTGCCACCGGTTCGACACCTACACGCGTGTATGCTGAATTGGTAAAGTTGCACAAAGCCGGCCTAAGCTTTAAGAATGTAATCACATTCAATTTGGACGAGTATTACCCGATGCAACCCCATTCGTTGCAGAGCTATGTACGGTTCATGCGCGAACACTTATTTGATCACATTGACATTCCTCAAAAGAATATCAACATACCTGATGGCACTATCAGCAAAGACAAAGTAGCGGCTTACTGTAAAGCCTATGAAAAGAAAATTGATGAATTAGGCGGAATAGACATTCAGATACTGGGTATCGGTCGTACAGGTCATATTGGTTTTAATGAACCGGGTTCATCTGAGCGGTCGGCTACCCGTATGATCACCCTTGACCAAGTCACGCGCAT
>JAIENH010000607.1 GCA_019751475.1 Cyclobacteriaceae bacterium | reverse complement strand
GCCATGTTTTTCTGGTCGCAGAAGTTGATGGAGTCTTGGTCTTTGATGGAGCCGCCCGGCTGAATCACAGCTTGGATACCGTGCTCATACGCGATCTGCACACAATCCGGAAACGGAAAGAAGGCATCCGATGCCATGACAGCACCCTCCAACGAAAAGCCAAATGCCTTCGCCTTCTCAATAGCCTGCTTGAGCGCATCTACCCGGCTGGTCTGACCGACCCCGCTTGCCAGCAATTGGTTTTCTGTGGCCAGAATGATGGTGTTGGACTTGGTGTGTTTGCAAATTTTGCTGGCGAAAAGCAGCGCCTTTACCTCCGCGTCTGTTGGAGCACGCTTGGTCATCACCTTCAGGTCTTCGCGGGCATCGGTTTTCCAGTCTGCGTCTTGTTCAACCATTCCATTCAATAAGGTCTTTACCTGCTTCTTTTGCCCGATCGATTGCTTTTGCTTTAACAGAATACGATTCTTCTTCGTCTGAAGCAGCGCGAGGGCCTCCGGTGAAAAATCAGGTGCGATGAGTATCTCAAAAAAGAGCGAGTGAATTTCTTCGGCAGCCGCAAGGTCAATGGTTGCATTCGTGGCCAACACACAGCCAAAGGCCGAAATCGTGTCTGCCTGAAACGCCATCTTATAGGCGTCTTTTACGGAAGTGGCCGTAGCAACGCCACACGCATTGGTATGCTTGACGATGACGAAGGCCTTCTCTCCGCTGAACTCCTGAACGAGATGAACAGCAGCATCAACATCCACCAGGTTATTGTATGAAAGTTCTTTTCCGTTGAGTTGATTGAATACCGCATTCAGATCTCCGTAGAATGTGGCACCCTGATGAGGATTTTCTCCATAGCGAAGAGGCTTGCCTCCTTGAAGGCTTGCCTTAAAGCTGGGTATCTTCTGCTCCTGGTTGAAATACCGGAAGATGGCTGAGTCGTAGTGAGAAGTGACATCAAATGCCAAGGTCGCAAATCGCTTACGATCGGCTAAGTCGGACGAGCCGTTTTTTTGCTTTAACAGCGCTAGCACTTCTGCATACTGATTTCGCGATGACACGATCAGGACATCATTGAAATTTTTGGCTGCCGCCCGGATAAGCGAAATCCCTCCGATGTCGATCTTCTCGATAATATCTTCTTCACTGCCACTGCTGGCTACCGTTTCCTCGAAGGGGTACAGGTCAACAATGACGAGATCAATGGCGTTAATGTTAAATTCACTGGCCTGCTTCACATCTGTTTTATCTTCCCTGCGATACAAAATTCCACCAAACACAGCAGGGTGCAAGGTCTTAACACGACCTCCAAAAATAGATGGGTAGCCGGTTAGCTTTTCAACGGGTACCACCGGATGGCCCAATTGCTCAATGAATGCCTGCGTGCCCCCGGTGGAAACAAACTCCACCCCGTGCTGGGCCAGCGTTTCAATAATGGGATCCAGATTATCCTTATAAAAAACGGAGATGAGGGCGCGGGAGATTTTTTTAGGGGCCATGAGTAGAAATTGAGCTGCAAAAGTAGAGCAGATTTACAAATGCGAAAGCCTGCCGCTTATTTTATTGGAGGCTGAAATCATCTGCGTCAAGGTAGGCGGGGAACTTGGCCCGGTAGGCTTTTAGCTGCTCAGCATCGAGGATCACTGTGTGGGCGGTCTCCGTTTCTCCGGCACTCCAAATTGTTTCTCCTTTTGGCCCGACTACGGCCGAGTGACCATTGTACGCTACGCCATTGCCATCGATCCCTGTGCGGTTTATTCCCACAGCGTAAGAGAGATTTTCAATGGCCCGGGCTCGAAGCAATGTGTCCCACGCTGTGACGCGCGCTTCCGGCCAGTTGGCTACGTAGATCAAGGCATCGTACGCCATTCGCTGCTGGCCCGACACCCAGGCATTTCTGCTCCACACCGGAAACCGGAGGTCATAGCAAACCAACGGGCAAATATTCCAACCCTTCCAAGGTGCGATCAGGCGTGCACTGCCAGAAGCATACGAGGCATGCTCCTGCGCCATGCGAAAAAGATGGCGCTTATCGTAGGTTTTAAAATCACCTCCTGGTTCCATCCAAAGGAGCCGATTAAAATACTGCCCGTTTTCCCTCGCTACAAAACTTCCGATCATCAGGGCACCGGTCTGATCGGCCATCTGTTTCATCCACTTAAATGTGGTGAGGTTCATCGGCTCCGCTACCGTGGCCGGCTGCATAGTAAAGCCGGAACTAAACATCTCCGGCAGCACAATCACATCTGTTGGCTTGCCAATGGCCCAGATTTTTTCTTCCCACATCGCCAGGTTGGCAGTGATATTCTCCCAATGAATATTGGATTGAATAAGTGTAATGGCTAAATCTTTCATTGCAACAACAAACCCATTTAAAACTTCCTCAAAATTGCTCCGGCCTTCTCCAAAGTACCCTCGCCTTTTGCGAAGCAAAACCGCAGCAGCTTGTTATCGGTCTTGTCTTTGTAAAATACCGATACCGGAATAGAAGCCAAGCCATGTTCTTTGGTCAGCCACTCGGCCATTGACATCTCGTCTTTATCAGAAATGCCCTCGTAACTCAGCA
>JAIENH010000681.1 GCA_019751475.1 Cyclobacteriaceae bacterium | reverse complement strand
TCTAAGCTGTGTATCGTACCCGTTATTGTACCCATTTTCATAGCCATTTTTGAACCCGGCAAAACGATCTGGACTTGTCATTTTTGACACAACCGATAGGTTATCTGTACGTGGGCTGAGTGGATTCCAGATTAGGTTGTTATAACCCTTATCGTAGTAAAGCTTAAAACCTTCATTAAAACGGAACCAACTTGTTGTCAATGTTGGCTCATAGATTATACCTCCTATTAATGGCTCTACGCCTGTTCTCCCATCCGGATATACTCCACAATTAGGACAAGTGCGAATTGAATATGAGAGAGACGCCAACAGATTACCACCCCGTATACCTGTTGATGCAATTACATTAGAATAGTAGCTCATTAGAGCTTGGTTTCCCATATCTCTTACAATGCTCAACGCAGAGGCCGAGGCCACGATCTGGCCTCCCTGCACAACGTGAATAGTGGTGCTATTTTCTGCGGAGCTGTTCCATGCTTGGGCTATTAACTGGCCCGTGGCTTTACGATCCTCCGCTCTCTGAAAAAATGGTGCAGCAATAGCCTGTAACGCTCCACCATCTCCCGGCCCCAATCTTACAAAGTCATTTGTGCCTCCCCCCGCACCCGCTGATGATCCATAGGTAGCCGAGTTCCAACCGGCAGGTCCACTGCCTGGCCCTGCTCCGCCTGCCGCTTGATTTCCAGCGGTAAATGTATCATCTGCATTCTTGGTGGCCCGCCTCTCCAACATGTATAGCGGTACGTCAGCCCCACTCGGATCATTAAAATATGCGGGGTTGCCCAAAGCAAAGTTGTATGGATTTATGGATCCATACTTATCAGCTAATGGATCAACTTGATGCATCCTTCCAAGCACTGGATCAAAGTTCCTATACTCTAAATCGTATAAACTTGTAAGAGCATTTAACTCCGTTCCACCATTGTAGAGGAACTGATTACCAGTTGCGTTCTCCCTCGTCCAGCTACTCGCAGTCTGCATACCGTACGCGTAGTATTCTGAACCCTGAATAAGGTTGCTCTTGGTGTGCACTATTTTAAAATCATCAAACTGCACAAAGTTGTTGCTCAAATCTTCGTAGCTCAAATATACAAACACATATCCGGCTTCTTTCACGGTGATCTGCGGTATGCTCATGCGCTGCTTGCTGAAGTTGGCGCTCGCAGGCATGCGCGTCCACCCCATATCTACTACTTTGTATTGCTGATCGTAGAGTATGTAGTTCAGGTAGGCCGCTGGTGCAGCATCGCCAGCATTGCCACCCAGCCCAAAGCCTGTAAGAGCGCTGTTCACTCCATTAAAAATACTGCCGCTCTCACCTGCGCCACCACTTACACCACCAAAGGCCGTGGCCACGGCCGTCACCATGGCTGCTACCGTAGGTGCGCCTGTGCCATAGCCACTGGTAGGCTCGTAGTAGGCCCACACCTCCATGTCCACTTTGTCGCCCGCATATACTTTCACATTCTTGGCCGGGCCCACGGGGTACGATTGATTCATGCGCACCACTTTGCCGCCTGCCGGTGTGTGGTTGGCCGCTACAAAAGTCACCACGTTGGCTGCATTTACACTGGTAAATTGCCCCGCATTGTCGTTGGCATCACCTTCAAAAGTGGCCATGATATTTAAGGGGGTTGGAGCCACACTGCTAAACACTACTCGCGTATTTCCCTGGTGATCTGCTATGGCATATTGATATTCCAGCGCGCTGCCATTTTTCACTACTCGTCCTTCGGGCGAGCCGAAGAAGCTCAATACGTTATTGGTGTACACAAAACCGTCAATGTAGTCGGTAGTGGTTGTCGTGCTTCCCACTACGGTAACGGTGCGCAGCTTGGCGCCCCGCGCATCGTAGGTGTAGGTCACACTGTTGACTGGTGTGCCCCCATAGGTCACCTTTTGCACTTTGCCCAGCACATTGTATGTTATGGAGGTGATGTTCTTGTTCAGGTCTTTGGTGGCGGAGCCCAGCCCGTTGTAAGTATATTCAGCAGCTACGTTGCTGTTATTCTTAAAATCGCCCATCCCGATAGCTATCGGGACAGCATCTTCTACTTTACTCAGTTGGTTGCCGGTAGTGTACGTGTAGGTAAGGTTGTCTATCGCCTGGGGTGTGCTGGTGATGGTGGGCCCGCTGAGACCGCGCAGGTTTTGGTTGCGCTGCAAACCCAGTATGTTGCCGTTGTGGTCGTAGGTCTGTGATTCATTGAGTGTGTTCACTTCTTTATTCCACGCGGTGGTGCCATAGGCCTGAAAGGTGGCGCTCTTAAGTTTGTCGCTCTTGTCGTACAGGTACTTGTAGCTGCGCTGGCCTGCCGTCCCGGCAGCTTCTCCCATGGTTTTCCACTTAGCCGCGCTTATGTTGCCATTGTAGGCCGCGGTGTTGCTCAGCCCCGCATCCACATTGTCATACAGCAGCTCCATGCCAAAGTAGTCGCCCGTATCATCATTGGTCACATTGGCATCATTAGCCAACTGTGCATTGTTAATCGATCTCAGCCAGCCGCGTATGTTGTAGCGCAGGTCTACACTCTGTAAATAATTAGTGCCACCGGT
>JAIENH010000772.1 GCA_019751475.1 Cyclobacteriaceae bacterium | reverse complement strand
CACCCGTACTACCAAGTCCATTTGAGAAATACGGAGTTGGCACGGAACAGAATACATTCTCCACCGGGCTTACCGCCAATTACCTGTACGACAATAGAAAAAATTCCATCAACCCCGATCAAGGTACTTATGCCGCGATGACCATTCGTTTCAATCCAGCATGGCTTGGCAATGAAGACCTCTGGACTTCCGTCTATCTGGATGGAAGACATTATTTTCCGCTGGACTTAAAGAAGCGCAAAGTGCTTGCATTGTGGGCGTTCTACTGGGGCTCTTTCGGAAATGTGCCCTATTTTAATTTACCTGGCACAGCGTTGGAATTCAATGCCCGGTCGGGGCGTGGATTTCCGCAAGCTCGCTTTCGCGGAAAGCACATGCTTTATTTTGAAAGCGAATACCGTTTTGACATCACGCGTAATGGTCTGTTAGGTGCTACGTTATTTGCTAATTTTCAATCACTTACCGAGCCTGTGACTAACACGTTCGCCTACATCAATCCGGCTGTCGGCTTTGGTGCGCGCATCAAGTTCAACAAGGAATCCAATACCAATCTCACGATTGATTTTGGCTTTGGGAAAAATTATACAGGCGTTTATATAGGCTTGGGAGAGTTCTTCTAGGTGTTAAGTAAAAAACTACTCTAAAGGGATTCAATAAACATGATTTTCTGTAGAACCTGAAGGGAACGCTATACTATCCTTTTTGAAGCAGGATATCCAAGATAAACCGTAGGTGATTTTGTCCAGTCCTTGTTCTACATCTCGTTAGCCAGGGTTGGCGGTCTGGACGCCCCGATAACTCGGGGGAACCCGCGACCTTCCCGCCTGAAGCGGGACATTCTAACCAGCTGATAAAGAAGTGTGGTAGGATCAAACGAAAAAAGCCTCTGTCGAGGCTTCTTATTTGTTGGCGGTCCGGACGGGACTCGAACCCGCGACCTCCTGCGTGACAGGCAGGCATTCTAACCAGCTGAACTACCAGACCTTATATTACTTCCCATTCTTAATCTCTGGCATTCTAACCTCCCGAATATCCCGATGGCTATCGGGAATCGGGATGAACTACCAGACCCTAAAAAACAGGCTGCAAAGATAGTTTCAAGGGCCGTTAATCCAAAAATTACTTTGATTTTCTGCCTTTTACACCTTCGGCACCGAATATCCATTGTTATACCGGGCATTCACCAGGCCATTGGCTTTCTCCTCGTTAAACTTGCCCTTGGCGGTATCCCAGGTCACGCGGTCTCCAGTCTTGTAGGAGATATTACCCATCTGGCACACGGTGGCCACGTGGGCTCCTGCCTGTATCGGGCAGGTGAGGTCGTTCATCTTCCGTGATTTCACCACGCTGATGAAGTTTTGCATGTGCTGATCCAGTCCGCTCCCCTTGTTGGGCTGACGAGTGACAGCCTCCATACGCTTCTCATCGGGAATAACTTCCCAGCCACCCCGATCCAGCACAAGTGTGCCATTGTTGCCAATGTAGCTGATGCCGTGGTCGCGTCCGTAGTTACCATTGCTGATACTCTGAGCATGCTCCCATATCATATTATAGCCTTCAAAGTCGTAGACAGTGGCGAGTGTGTCCGGTGTTTCGTGGGCGCCATCAGGGTAGGCATATTTGCCCCCCAGGGCCACGGCTGACTTCGGAAACTTCGCATCCATGCCCAGCAGCGCGTAGTCAATCAAGTGCACGCCCCAGTCGGTCATGAGGCCACCGGCATAGTCCCAATACCAGCGGAAGTTAAAGTGAAAGCGGTTTGGATTGAACGGCCTTAAGGGTGCAGGACCGAGCCACATTTTATAATCTACTCCGGCTGGTGCGGCTGAGTCGGGTTTCACTTCGATGTTCTTCATCCATCCCTGGTAGGCCCAGGCCTTCACGGTGCGCACCTTGCCAAGTTTACCGGACTTGAGGTAGTTGAGGGCATCGACAAAGTGCGGCATGCTGCGCTGCCACTGCCCAACTTGCACGGCACGATTGTACTTCTGTTGAGCAGCCACCATGGCATTACATTCTTGTATGGAGTTGCCGATGGGCTTTTCCACGTACACATCTTTGCCGGCCTGGCATGCTTCTACCATCTGCAAGCAATGCCAGTGATCGGGCGTGCCGATGATGACTAGGTCAATGTCCTTATTGTCAAGCAGCTTGCGATAGTCGGCATAGGTAGTAGTGGTAACACCGCCTTTGGCCAATTCATATTTTCGATAGTTGAGTACGTTATCATCCACATCGCACAGACCGATCACCTGAGTTTCGGGCACGGTACGCAACAAAGTTGTGAGGTTGGCCCAACCCATACCGTTTACACCAATCAGCGCTACATTGATTTTTCCATTGGCCCCGATGGTAGATTTAGCTTTTGCCATTGCCTCCCAATTAATGGCGGTGGTGAGGCCTAATCCGGCCAACGCATAGGAAGTTGATTTGATGAAATTTCTCCGGTCGTAATTCATACGGTATGGCTTAGATTCCCACCAAGATCGAAGTGCCGGACTTCGCCCACCTGTTGCCGGAGCCGATTCGCCGCTTCACGCAACCGGC
>JAIENH010000401.1 GCA_019751475.1 Cyclobacteriaceae bacterium | reverse complement strand
GCGGAACTCGTAGCGCAGCACCTGGGCATTCCCTTTCAAGCGATTGATTTAAGTAAAGAGTATAAGGAACGTATTGTTGACTACATGTTTGCCGAGTACAAGGCCGGACGTACGCCAAACCCGGATGTGTTGTGCAATCGTGAAATCAAATTTGATATCTTCTTAAATGCAGCCATAAAACTCGGTGCTGATCATGTCGCCACGGGGCATTATTGCAGAAAAGGAATTGTCGAGAAGAATGGAAAAACCATCTACCAATTGTTGGCAGGCAAAGACCCCAACAAAGACCAAAGTTATTTCCTCTGTCAGTTGATGCAAGCGCAACTCTCTAAGGCTCTCTTTCCAGTTGGTGAACTATTGAAACCTGAAGTACGGGAAATTGCCAAACGAGCAGGCCTTGCTACAGCAGAGAAAAAAGATTCACAAGGTCTGTGCTTCATCGGCAAGGTGCACCTGCCAGACTTTTTGCAACAACGACTGGAACCCAAAAAAGGAAAAGTAATCGAAGTACCGTTTGATTCGACCATTTTCAAAAACGGATTTGCAGATAATGATCTTGCATCCATCACGGCACCGTATTCATTTGCCCCAGCAGTTGGTGATGTGGTGGGTGAACACAATGGCGCCCACTATTATACTATCGGACAACGAAGAGGACTGAATATTGGCGGTCATGAAAAGCCGTTGTTTGTCATTGCCACCGACACTGCGGAGAACATTATTTATACCGGCAGTGGTGAAGACCACCCAGGATTGTACCGCAAAGGACTCTTCATACCCAATGCAGACGAACACTGGGTGCGCGGAGATTATCGCCTGGCCGTTGGGCAATCCGGAAAGTTTGTGGCGCGCATTCGCTACCGCCAGCCGTTGGAGCATTGTACTCTTCATAAAAAAGAAAACGGACTCTACATTATTTTCGATAGACCTCAACGCGGGGTGACGCCCGGTCAATTTGCTGCATGGTATGATGGTGAGGAACTGATTGGCTCGGGAGTGATCAGCTGATAATCATTAAGTAATTTCAGGGCAGCGTAGTGAATTGCACAGTGCCTGCGTAATAAATTATTGAATATCCTTCATTGGCTGCAAAGCCTCTGTAGTAATAAGTGGTGGCTGGTTTAAGATTGTCCAGTCGAATGCTGAATTTTCGAGGTCCACTGAGCGAACCCAAAATAACTTTATTGCCTGCCGTTGCGATAGAAATATCGGGCTGAGTATCCCACAGGAAACCATAATTCACAGGGCGTACCGGTCCGATTTTTTTTACTTCAGCACCCATCACCACACTGGTCGTACCGATTTGTTGAGCGTCCTCGGTAATCAACTCAGGGGCATCTGCCTCATCATTTTGACACTGGAATAACAGCAGCGAAATAAAAAACCATTTTTTCATCCGTAGTAAAGATAGTAATTCAAGCCTCTTTAAATCCGGATATGCCACCGGAGACAATAAACTTCATCGCAGCCGATCCGGAGATATTCAACGGTTTGATGTTCTCTTTTGAAACTAAAAAATGGTCGCCAGCAAAAGCGTAGGACTGCGGAAAGTACACAACCACCATGTCTTGCAAACCTATTTCCGCAAGGTCTGACTGAGTGATGAACCCGATGCGATGAATCGTATTTTCTCTGTTGATGGTGACGAGTACGGGTTTGTCAAACTTTCGCTTGTCGCCTACGAAGGCCGCCAGCAAGTCTTTCACGCTGGAGTATATCAACTTTACCAGCGGAATGCGATTGATGAAATGATCAAACCAATTAGAGAACGCCTGAAAAGCAAAATTGCTCGTGAAATAGCCGAACAGTGTAATGGCACCCAGGATAATAGCAAAGCCCACCCCAGGATACGGAAGGTCGAGGCGGCTATCTAACCACTTAAATGCTTGTACAATAAAATAGCCTGTCGCTACCAATGGCACGATGAAGAGCGTGCCGTTGAAAAAGTAGCGAACAATTTTTCCAATCAATTTTCTCATGATCCTTATAAAAGTAAAAAGGCCCCCGACCGATGGAGGGAAGCCTTTTAAATTTCTTTCCTTCTGGTTGCTACAACGAGAAGCCGAGGAAGCTCAAAAATCCTAATGACATCAGTCCTACCAAAATGAACGTAATGCCGAGGCCGCGCAACGGAGCTGGCACGTTGGAGTACTTCATCTTTTCACGCACACCGGCCAGGGCCACAATGGCCAACATCCAACCAACGCCAGAGCCTAATCCAAACGTGGTGGCTTCCGCCAAGTTGTACGGGCGACCAACCATAAAGAGAGCTGCACCCAGCACCGAGCAATTCACGGCAATCAATGGCAGGAAGATACCAAGCGTGCCATACAAAGCAGGTGAAAATTTCTCTACGGCCATCTCCGTCAACTGTGTGAAGGCTGCTATAACAGAAATAAAGACGATGAACTGCAAAAAGCTCAAGTCAATATTGGCAAAGTCAGGGCCCATCCATGCAAGTGAGCCTGCATTCAATACATAATTTTGAATGAGCCAGTTGATGGGCACTGTAACTCCAATAACGAAGATTACAGCTACACCCAAACA
>JAIENH010000773.1 GCA_019751475.1 Cyclobacteriaceae bacterium | reverse complement strand
GCACGATAGCCTACGAATGCAAGCGTAAGCAGTACGGCAATATCCAGTACGTTAATAAATACTGACATCATTTGGTGGGTCGCACTAACGAAGCCCCGATCGTGCAAGTAAGGCAATTTTTTCGCTTGCAGTAGTTGTTGTACAATTCAATAAGTGCCTGCGAATCAAAAGAAGTTTGTGCATGTATGCCACATTCCTTCCAGGCGAGGGTGATAGCATTTTGCTCGGCTCTAAGTTTTTGCAATAACCCGGTAGCGCGATCCATCAACGTGGTATCGTCCGTGTGCAGGCTGTAGGCCGCCCATACCGGCACTACTGAGTTGATAATAATATTGTCGATGCTGGTGCGCCCTAATTCGTGCACTGTACTCGTTGCTTTCTTGGAAAATTGATAATGCTCTCGCCAATAGGGAGACACCGGAGATGTAAACAACTGAATCAATGAAGGTGCATCCTCCGCCTGGAGCACGTGCGAAAACAAGGCCGGGTGCTGAGCAATTATACTGGCCAGTTGTGCGAGACGAAGGGATGGAAAGTTGGCCGGGCGCAAACGAAGAAACCGCCATTGTGATTTTAACAACTTGCCAGACTGCAACGAATACTTGTGAGCCAGCAAATGGTATTCGCGCTGCAGCGACAAGTAGTACTCATCTCCTTTGGCGCCATCCAAAAAACCTGCCTGACCAAAAAGCAATGCCTCTACAGACGACTGACGATTGGCATGCTTGAGCAATACTTTCAACGGCAGTGATTTTGCCAGTTGAAAAAAAGGAGCAGCATTGACTTTGAAGCCGAAATTGCGTACCAATAACTGATAGAAGGTTTCCTCCCAGTCGCCCGTGTTGTGCTGAAGCATGGCCAACACCTCTTGTGCTTTACGCTCCAACCGGCCAGCCAATGCTTTCTCCAGCATGGATATTTTGGTTATCTCCTTTACTGAAGACAATGATTTTTTGCAGGGTATTGAAAAGGTGCTGGCCATCAGTTGGCGGTAGGTCTTTACGAGCGATTCATCCACGCGACCGCGCAACTCCAATGTTGGTAAGAGGCTACCATCGCTGCGGTAAGCGTCTTTGTCGTGCTTCCACACTACGTGCAGGACTACATTGTTGTAGCCAGCGTCAATGTGATGATGGTGCTCGGCCCACTCGCGAGATTGCAAATGTACCTCCACGCTGCCGACCCAGTCCATCGTGCCGATCTTTATCCTTGCATTGGCAAAGTCAGGGCCTGCGTGGGTATTTAAAATTCCTGTGTTGAAAATTTCAATACGATCACCTTGTGTGGTGCGCAATTCCTTTTTATCAAAGTATTGCATCTGCCAGATATAGTGAAGAAATGACTCCTGCATGGCGAGGCATGTTGGTATTCCGATTTACGATTTTATCGCGCCAAAATCAAAAATAGGTTAAGCCACGAAGTCCGATAGCTATCGGACACAAAAACACTAAGTGTTAGTGAGGAAAAAGAAGAAATTAGTTTCCAATGGCGCTGTATTTTTCCAACAAGGCCTTCATTTCCTGTTGCACTTCGCGAGCGGCTGTTGAAGCGGCTTGAGCGAAGTCGATACCAGAAGATGAGTAGATAATAGCCCGTGATGAGTTCACGATCAGACCACACTCGCGGGTGAGTCCGGCTGCGGAGACCTGGGCCAGATCACCCCCCTGCGCACCAACACCCGGCACCAGGAAAAAATGATGAGGCGCCAGCGCCCGGATGCCGGCAATTTTATCCGCTCGGGTTGCACCCACCACAAACATCAAATTATCGGGCGTGCCCCACGCTTGCGACTTGGCGATAACTTCTTCATACAATGCACCACCCTTCACCGACTGCATCAACTGAAAATCAGCGCTGCCAGGATTGGAGGTGTGCGCCAGTACAATCACCCACTTGTCTTTAAATTCCAGAAAGGGCTTCACAGAATCTTCACCCATGTAAGGAGCCACGGTGATGGCATCGAATTTCATCTGCTCGAAAAACGCTTTCGCGTACAGCGAAGAGGTATTTCCAATATCACCGCGCTTGGCATCGGCAATGGTGAAAATGTCTTTAGGGATGTAGTCGATGGTTTTTTCAAGACTCTCCCAACCTTTAGCACCAAGCGCCTCGTAGAAAGCAAGGTTGGGTTTGTACGCAATACAATATTCGTGGGTGGCGTCAATGATCTGCCGGTTGAACTCAAACACCGGATCAGGTAATGATAACAGATGCTTGGGGATTTTCGTCAGGTCAGTATCAAGGCCGACACAGAGGTAAGATTTTTTCCGGTGTATCTGCTCAATAAGTTGTGCGCGCGTCATCTCACGGATGTCTTAGCTCGGTGGCACGAAGCGTATTGAGAAGCAACGAGGCGATGGTCATAGGCCCTACTCCACCCGGCACGGGCGTGATGAACGAGCACTTGGGCGCCACATTCTTAAAGTCCACATCACCTTTTATACTGAAACCATTCGGCTTGGCTGGATCCTCTACTTTTGTGGTGCCAATGTCGATCACCACAGCACCTTCTTTCACCATGTCTGTTGTGATCAGTCCTGGCTTGC
>JAIENH010000357.1 GCA_019751475.1 Cyclobacteriaceae bacterium | reverse complement strand
ATTGAGTTAAACTTTGGCTTGGATGATCAAGGCACTGGCGATGTACAGCCTACACAGGAAGTTGGGAGTGATACCGATCAGCCAACAGAAGAAGTGAAAGAAGAGAGCGCAGCCCCATCACAGGAAAGCGTTCAGGAAAAAACAGACGAAGCAAAACCAGAAAAAGCTGTGGAGCAGGCGGTGTCTAAGATTGAAAGTCCTGTAACGGTAAAAGAAGAAAAGAAGGAAAGCAAACCAGAGCCCGTAAAGGAAAAGCCTGCTGAATCCAAGCCTGCCGAAAAGGTGATTGCAGAGTATAAAAAAGAAAATAAGAAGGAAGCGAGTACTACCGATTCCAAAAAAGGAGAGACTGGCAATCAGGGCGATGACACGAACAAAACGGGAGATAAGGGCAGTCCCGAAGGCACGCTGGATGCGAAGGCATTGTACGGCACACCTGGAGGTGGGGGCGGAGGTGATGGAATGAACTTACAAATGTCTGGCTGGGCCTGGGCTGATCAACCGCGCATACCTGACTTACCTGACAATGAAAACGGCAAAGTTGTTTTTGAAATTGAGTGTGATGAAAGCGGTGACATCACGGGCATCAATACGCTTGAGCGGAGCCTTAGCCCAAAGGCTGAACAGATATTGAAGGAGGTGATTCGTAAAAACTCTTTAGTGCGCACATCGGGTGGCCGGGTGCCGGAGCGATCAAAAGGAAAAATTGTCTTCGTTCTGAAGACAAAGTAAATTCACTTCATGCGATGCTGAAAGTAGCGTGGTCTGAGCAATACGTATTGTCGCTTCCACCGCATCATCGTTTTCCCATGAGCAAATACGAAGTGCTGCCCCAGCAACTTCTGTATGAAGGTACAATCAAAGAAGAAAACATTTTTCGGCCACAGCCACTGGAAGAGAAGTGGATTCTGGCAACTCATCAGCAAGAATATTGGCAGCGATTAAGTCAACTGCAACTGACTCCCAAAGAAGTAAGGCGTACCGGCTTTCCGCTGTCGCGGGAATTGGTGGATCGTGAAGTAGTCATCGCAAATGGCACACTCTGCTGTGCGAAATTTGCCTTGCAATATGGTGTGGCAATGAACATTGCAGGTGGCACCCACCACGCATTTACTGATCGAGGGGAAGGGTTTTGTTTATTGAATGACATTGCCATTGCATCCAATTATCTTCTCGAAAGTAAATTGGCGAATCAAATTCTTGTGGTCGACCTCGATGTTCACCAGGGAAACGGTACTGCACAAATTTTTAAACAGGAGCCCCGTGTGTTTACATTCTCGATGCATGGAGCCAATAATTACCCATTGATAAAGGAGAACTCTGATCTCGATATCGGCCTTGCCGATCGAACCGATGATGCCTTCTACCTAAAGACTCTTGATGTCAATCTAAAGAACCTCATTGATCAGGTGCAGCCCGACTTTATCTTCTTTCAATCCGGTGTAGATATCCTTGATACTGATAAGTTAGGCCGACTGAATGTGACACGGCAGGGCTGCAAAACCCGTGACAAAATTGTTTTTACCGCTGCTAAACAAAATGGAATTCCCATCGTAGCCAGCATGGGTGGAGGATATTCACCCGATTTCAAAGATATCATCGAAGCGCACGCCAACACCTTCCGGCTGGCGCAGGAGATTTTCTTTTGAACTCAATCTCATTATCTTTCACCAACTAATTTGTTTCACCCATGGCTGAATCCTATCTGTCACCGGCTGAGCGAAAGAATTTGTGGTCTGTCATTATCGCATCATCGCTTGGTACGCTCATCGAGTGGTATGACTTTTTCATTTTCGGCAGCCTGGCTACCATCTTGTCCGAACAGTTTTTTCCCATGACTAATCCCACGGCCGCGTTTCTTTCCACACTTGCCACCTTCGCTGCTGGTTTTGTGGTGAGGCCGTTCGGTGCCATTGTGTTTGGTCGCTTAGGTGATGTGGTGGGAAGAAAATACACCTTTCTTGTTACGTTGGTGCTGATGGGAGGCTCAACGTTTGCCATCGGGCTTGTGCCTGGCTATGAGCAGATTGGTATTGCCGCACCAATCATCGTGTTGTTATTACGGTTGGTGCAAGGCCTTGCATTAGGAGGTGAGTATGGAGGTGCTGCAACCTATGTGGCTGAGCATGCGCCTGCCGGCAATCGCGGATATTACACTAGCTTTATTCAAACAACGGCTACGCTGGGATTGTTTGTTTCGCTGGGCGTGATATTGGCTGTGCGAGAAACATTGGGCGTGGGCCCATTTGCAGAATGGGGATGGCGTTTGCCCTTCTTGCTCTCGGCTATATTGGTAGGCGTGTCCATCTACATCAGATTAAAGATGTCAGAGTCACCTTTGTTTGCCAAGATCAAAGCAGAAGGAAAAATTTCAGCGAATCCTATTAAAGAAAGTTTTGGTAAGAAAGAGAACTTGAAGTTGGTCTTGTTGGCTTTGTTCGGAGCTACAGCTGGCCAGGGCGTAGTTTGGTACACAGGTCAATTTTATGCACTCACCTTTATTCAAAAAACATGTCAGCTTGAATTTGTGCAGTCATATTTGGTT
>JAIENH010000084.1 GCA_019751475.1 Cyclobacteriaceae bacterium | reverse complement strand
AATGGTAGCAAAAGACGAAAGCGAAAAGCCCACCGAAGTACCCAAGCTGGTACTGGAAACAAAAGAAGATGTGAAGCGGTTTATCGAGGCCATGCACGTGCGCGCCATAAAAGCCGCCATGAAAGAAAAAATGGACGATGCCAAATCCCAAATTGATGTAGGTCGTGCGCGGGAGTTGTTAAAAAATGAACGCTGTGTGCTGGCACTGGAACTTTAATATGTAATTTTCAATAAGCATTCTTTAATCCTAAACCCCTTATGAAATCACTCATCACCCTTCTTTTGCTTTTCGTGCTTAAAATTTCCTGGGCGCAATATCCCACCATTCTCACCCAACGAGACCAGGCACACGTAATTGACGAACTGCTGGAAGACCGCTTTCGCAATGTGTTGCCCGGCTTGATGCGCAGAGAAGGATTTGATATGTGGGTAATGATCTGCCGCGAAAACAATGAAGACCCGGTACTGAAGACGATGTTGCCTGGCACGTGGCTAGCCGCCCGCAGAACAATGATGCTCATCATTTATGACAAGGGCCCCGGAAACGAATTGGAGTATCTTGCCGTGGCGCGATACGATGTCGGAAAAATTTTCAAACGCGCCTGGGACCCTGATGCAAACCCCGACCAGTGGGCACAGTTAGGAAAACTTATCGCTGAACGAAAACCAAAGAAGATTGGCATCAACAAAGCGGAACACTACGGTCACGCAGATGGGCTTACATCCAATGATTATGACAAAATGATGGCAGCGCTGCCAAAGAACCTTCAGGCCAATGTCGCTTCCGCGGAAAAGCTAGCAGTGTCATGGCTTGAGACACGCACAGAAAAGGAGATGGTGATCTATCAGCAAATCTGCCGTATTGCGCACGATATCATCGCAGAAGGCTTTTCCGATAAAGTCATTCAGCCGGGAGTAACCACCACCGATGATGTGCTGTGGTGGTATCGCGAGAAAATAAAAGAGCTGAAGTTGGATACCTGGTTCCAAACGTCAGTGTCAATCCAGCGCAATGAGCCCGATCAAGTAACGGCTAAGCGGCCACAGCCCTTGGTGATCTTACCAGGCGATTTGTTGCACGTGGATTTTGGTATCACTTATCTGCGCCTCAATACAGACACCCAGCAACATGCTTATATCTTGAAACCGGGTGAAACCGATACACCGGACTATCTGAAAAATGCATTCGCCAAAGGAAACAAGCTACAGGATTTTCTGACGACAAACTTTAAAGAAGGCAAGACCGGAAATCAAATTCTGGCTGATGCCCGCAAGCAGGCCATCGAGAGCGGCATTACACCTTCTATTTATACACACCCTATTGGTTTTCATGGTCACGCTTCCGGCACGACTATTGGGATGTGGGACATGCAGGGAGGGGTTCCCTTCACGGGAGATTATCCAATGCACTACAAGACAGCTTACTCCATTGAGTTAAACTGTGCCGTGCAGATTGCCGAGTGGAAAAAAGAGATCAGGATACAACTGGAAGAAGATGGTTACTTTGATGAAAATGGTTTCCGATATATTGATGGAAGGCAGCGAGAAATTATTGTGGTGCCAAAGGCGGATGGAAGAAATCGACAATGACAACATTATAAAGATCTGATATGAAAAAAATTAGCGGAGTCATTTATTTGTGTTTCATGTCAATCCTAGCAATTGGACAAACAGAACAGGCCGATTCAGTTAAAAACCATATAGGATTTAATACGGCATTTTTGTTTTCAAATATATTCCAGACATCACCCAATGCAAGTCCTTTTACGATTATGTATAAAAGGCAAGTAAAAGGAAGTCAAGCCATTCGATTTGGAGCAGGAATGTTGCTATCTACTAGAAATAGTAAGCAGTCGAATTCTAGTACTATCAGTGAAAATTTTTCAAATTTTCAGTTGAGTATCGGAAAGGAATTTCAAAAAATACTAGATAAACATTGGATGTGGTATTGGGGTGGAGATGTTACTGGTACCTATGCAAAAAGTACTAGCGATTCACCTGTTCAGGAGAGTACCACGTATGGGGCAATATTACGTCCTTTCCTGGGGGTTAGATTTGATATAAATCCACGACTGTATCTCTCTACAGAAGCCTACTTGGATCTTACGTACGTCACTACTACAAGGACTCAAACAAATAGTGGGGCAACAACAGATTCAAGCTCGGATGGATTTTCTTTTGGAACAGCACCTGCAGCCGGCATATTTTTCTTTTATCGCTTCTAAATAAGGATCTGATATGAAAAAAATTAGTGGAGTGATTTACTTGTGTTGTCTATCAATTTTGGCAACTGGGCAAACAGAACGAGCCGATTCGATTAAAAGTCATATTGGTTTTAACACGGCATTTCTGTTTTCAAATATATTCCAGACATCACCTAATGCAAGCCCTTTTTCCGTGATGTATAAAAGGCAAGCAAAAGAAAATCAAGCAATTCGACTTGGTGCAGCAATAATACTATCTATTAGAGACCTTTGAAAAACCTACCTGAAAAATAGTTTACTGCAAGGTGAGTTTTTAAATTTGTTCATGGATAAAAAGA
>JAIENH010000313.1 GCA_019751475.1 Cyclobacteriaceae bacterium | reverse complement strand
ATCCCTGAGAGTGACACTTCACGCGATCTCAACATCAACATTTTCATTGCTGAGATAAACAAACAGTTTTCATCAGGCAAAGGCGGTGGCGGTCAACCTCCCAGAATTAACATCGGTGAGATATTAATTGAGCAATCTCAATTCTCCTATCAAACGAGCAAAGACAGCATAAAGAACGGATTTGATTACAATCACTTTCGGCTGGCGCTGGATGAAGGCGATGTGAATGGTTTCCAGGTTATTGGCGACACCATTCAGTTTCAACTCAATTCGCTCCTCGCGAAAGACGAGAAAACCGGTCTTAACGTAACCAACTTCTCCACCTACTTCCGCATCAGTCAGCAGTCGATGGAATTTTTGGGGCTGAACATGACGGCCAATCAAAGTCACATCTCAGACACAATTATTTTTAAGTATAAGAGTCAGGCAGACCTTAGCGATTTTAACAACTTGGTGACAATTGATGCGAAGCTAAAAGACACCAAGTTGTATCCGGAAGATTTAAGTTTCTTCACAACGGGTGTGGAGCGATGGAAAGAACCCTTGTTAGTTTCAGGTCGCTTTCGCGGAAAGGTGAGTCGCTTCACGTTACGGCCCATGACCATAGCCGTAGGCTCTTCGCTCATCACAGGAAGTCTGGAGATGGACGGCCTTCCTTCCATTCGGGAAACGTTTATCACTGCAAGGCTCAATCCCTCACAGGTATATGCGCGTGACCTCGCTTTCCTGTTGCCTGATAATGTGAATCGAAACATTGCGGCCTTTAACAAGATTCAATTCAAAGGAAACTTTACAGGCTTTGTGGATGACTTCGTTGCGGATGGTGATTTTGAAACGCGCTTTGGCCGTGTGCAGTCAGACATCAATTACAAAATTTCGGAGGTCAATATTGATCAATCGTCCTATCGCGGCAAGCTGCAACTCACCGACTTTGACCTCGGAGCATTTCTGCGCGACACCATAAATTTTCAAAAGGTGACCTTAAATGGCACCATCAATGGCAAGGGCTTCACGAAAATAACGGCCGACTTCAAGCTCACAGGGTCAGTAGAAAAAATTGGACTACTCGGTTATCCTTACACCAACATTGTGACCAATGCCCGGTTTGCCAATCAATTCTTTAATGGTGATATCAAAGTGGATGATCCTAATCTTCAATTTACCGCCAATGGGTCTATTGACCTGCGTGATGATCGCAACCTGATCAACATGGAAGCCAAGCTTGACACGGCTTTGCTTCATGAACTTCACCTTTCGAAGGATGAAATATTCCTGCAATCCTATGTGGACATCGACAGCAAGGGATTAGAATTAGATTCCATTGTGGGTACAGCTTTCTTCAAAAAAACATTGCTGCAATTCAAAGACGAATCCATCCGCTTCGACTCCATGCGGTTGATATCTGAAAATGAAAAGGGCAATCGCAGACTGACGCTCAAAAGTTCGCTGGCTGACTTGTCATTGCATGGAAATTATTATTACTCCACTCTTTTTAATGACATCCAAAAGCTGGTGCATGAATTTATCCTCAACATTAAAAACGACCCGGTGGCCATTCGCCAATACTATGAAACAAAACCCAAGTCGACACAAGCTTACCAGGTAGACGTAAAAGGCACCGTGCATGATGTAAATGCGCTCTTACAAGTGCTGGATGTCCCGTTGTCTGCTTCACGCGAAACGCAGGTAGAAGGTCTTTTCTCTACGGGCTTAAACTCCACACTTCACGTGTACTCTACTATTGATACCGTGAAAGTGAGCGATCAAATTTTCACAGCCAATGAGATAGAGTTTAACGGATCTAAATTTCGCGACAGCACACAGGTATTAGCGCAACTTACCGTCAATTCAGAACGGCAGTACCTCGCAAAAAATGTTACAACTAAAAATCTATTCCTGGAAGGTATCTGGAACAAAGACCACATTGATCTTGATTTCGATGTTGACCAGGAGGGCTACGATAACTCTTTACGATTGAAATGGGAAGTAGATTTTTTAAAAGACAGTACCATACTCAAGATCGCTCCTTCTACTGTGAAGATTCTGGGGGAAAAGTGGACGATCGATAATCAAAATCAACTGGCAGTGGCCGGGCGTGAATGGACTATTCATAACCTCGGCCTTACCAATGGCATTCAGTCAGTGAAAGTTGATGGCGCCATATCACACGATCCCACCAAGCGATTGAAAGTTGATATTCAACATTTCAACCTTGCCTTTCTCAATTTGCTTAGCACAGAAAAATTCTCCGGTGAACTGAATGCCGAAGTAGTGGGCCGTGATCTGTATGCCGATATTTTCCTGGAAAACATTCTATCGGTGGATTCGCTGACTGTCAATAACTTTTTCGTGGGTGATATTAAAGGCAACAATACCCGCGACCCGCGAAGCAACCAGGTGCAGATCGACTTGACCGTTGACCGATTTAGCTATCGCATTGTGGATATCAAAGGCTTCTACGATCCTGAAGACAAAGACAATCCTCTCCACACCAAGGCCATTCTTGAAAAAGCGAATTTGAAATTACTTGAGCCAATC
>JAIENH010000750.1 GCA_019751475.1 Cyclobacteriaceae bacterium | reverse complement strand
GGCCATCGGTCTGACAGATTATAAACTAGCGATTGCAGTTGTTATCAACTTTTTCTTAGGAGCTATTATGACTGCCGGAGTAGGACTTTATGCACCGTGCATGGCATTAGTTTTTGCGCTTGGCATGTCACCAAAAGTTGCCTTTCCGATTATGATGGGTTCATGCGCTTTCCTGATGCCGCCCGCCTCAGTAAAATTTATTCGAAAAGGTGCTTACAACAGAAAGGCAGCCGTGGCGATGGCCATTCCGGGGGTAATAGCCGTGTTGATTGCCGCGTTCATTGTGAAGTCGTTGCCGTTGGACATACTGCGGTGGATTGTGCTTGGGGTTATCTTATACACGTCAGCCACGATGCTGTACGCAGCATTCAAGAAAAAATAAAGATTTTATTTGCCGCTATTGGGAAACACTGAGCACGGATGCAAAGGCTTTTGTTGTGTGTCGGCAAGTGCGCCTTTTCATTGGTGCGATAAGGGCAGTTTTCGGGGTGGCAGTCATCTATTTACTTTTTCAATTTACTCAACATCAATTTTGCGTTGTCATTGTTAGGGTCGAGACTCAGTGATTTTTCATAGTATAATATCGCATTCTTCTTATCTCCCTTCTCCATGAAACCTTCGGCATAACTATCCCAAACGAAGCCGGATGTTGGAAATAATTCAGTATTTTTCTTAAAACATTGTAACGCATTATCGATGTCTTTCCAATCGAGATATTGGTAACCTAAACCATTCAGTAAATCTTCCGTAAACGGAATCGGTCCAAATATCTCGGTACGGCTCTTATGATAAGCTTGAACTATTTCATAGTTCTCGGCAAATGGTCTTTGTTTGAGATGATTTAATTCTTTCAAATGAAAAGCATACTTAAATCCTGCAAATAGTGCCCGCGGAATAACGGTGCTATGGTTTTCGTCTGGATAGTGCTGATACAAATGACTTAATTGAGCTACTTTTTGACGGTTGAGTAAAGAATCAATATACTCGGCATTGTGTAAATACACCGGCCCCTCATTGGCAACACTGAAGAAAAGAGATCGTTGGTTGCCGCTACTTATTTTCAAATAGTCCACTAATTCTCCCATATACGCATTGCCATTGTCGGCCATGTAGGGACTGCTTGCAATACCTGCGCGAAAGAGTTTGGGGTAATGACTGAATAAGTGCATTACCATCAATCCGCCAAAAGAATGTCCGGCAATAACGCGATAAGGAGGTGTTTTATATTTCCCTTCTATCTGTGGCATAACTTCCTTTGTAAGGAAATCCAGAAATTTATCAGCCCCAGCTTCCTCTTGACCCGGCCCTCTTGCTTTAAGTGGTCTGTAGTCTCGCCCACGTTTTTCGAAATTACTAATTCCAACGACAGTGATAGCAGGAAGATCGGAGAATTTCTCACAATACAAGTTTACATATGACGCTAAAACATCTGCAAACTGTCCGCCATCCAGTACATAGATTATAGGTGAGACAGCCATCGAAAATTGTGGCTTCAAAACCGGTTTGTAAATCACTATTGTGCGATCCTCGTTGAGAATTTTCGAGTGAAAAGTATGCTCTTTAAATTCTGGTCTGTTGGTTTGAACCTGACCACTAGATATAATTGGTGGAGCCATCACAAACAGAAGGATGACAAAAATTCGATTTGTTTCAAGGTAGTTCATAATGAAATACGGTTTGTATTTATATCGGACAAAGAAAACTGATTTGAATATACCTTAAGTGATTAGTTTAAAAAAACAGACTTTTCAATTCTTTGCTCGGTCAGATTTTGTGCCGATGGTGACTTATCTCTCCATCTTGTAGTCATGATTAGTCTGTCGCTAGATTGCTCAGGGTTTATGCGCAACTTATGCATCCTCCTCTGCGAGAGACGATGCAAGACAAAATAGAGACTTTATTTCTCGATGTAAGGTGAAGGCATTTTTACTATGGTGAATGGTTGTTCCATATTCTCTTCGCCAGTGGATACACGCACCACATAAGTGCCGGCAACAATAAATTTATCGTAGTGAATAAAGTAGGGACTGTCGCTCTCTTGCCGGGTCACAATCATATCCCACCGAAACTGATTAAACCCAATCTTACCGTTTACAGTTGTGCTCCAGACTTCTTTGTTTGTAGAGTCACGAACTGAAAGCGGGACATTTTTAGCTTGCTTCAGCCAGTATGTAAATGAAACTTTCTCCACCGTGCGATAGTCAGGTTCACCGCCAGACGAATTGAACCACGGCCTTCTTGCTTGTTCTATTTCAAAGAAATGGTTTTTGTCAACAGGTAAATTTTGATTTACAATTTTTTGAATCGGCTTGAGGTTTATCTTGTAGATGCCCCGGCCATGTGTTGCTGCCACTAAGTCCATTGAAGCTTCATGGATTTCCAAATCAGCCACCGCGGCAGCGGGCATATTGGTTCCCAAGTACGACCAGCTGTTTCCGCGATTGGTTGAAAGATAAACACCACGCAGTCCGCCCGCATATAAAATATTTTCATTGGTGGGATCTTCCTTGATCACATTGACAGGCTCA
>JAIENH010000568.1 GCA_019751475.1 Cyclobacteriaceae bacterium | reverse complement strand
GGCCTTTTTCAGATCAATTTTTGACATCCCAACCCAGTCTCAAAATTCGTTAACCCCGAAAATGAGTTTTTAAGGGACGACTATAGTAGTCTTATGTAGATACCTCAACAAGTCAGTTCTTTCTCCTAAGTCAGAGATGGATTGATAAGAATCAGTTAGAGAATGCGATTGATTAGTGAAAGTAGTGGGAAATCACCCCAACATCTTCAACAACACCGTAAGCCTGCTTTTTAAGCTTCTCCGGTCAATGATGAAATCGAGGAAGCCGTGCTCTAACACAAACTCGGCACTTTGAAAACCTTCGGGTAAATCTTTGCCGATAGTTTCTCGGATGACACGTGGGCCAGCAAAACCAATCAGTGCTCCGGGTTCGGCAATATTGAAATCTCCCAGCATAGCATAGGAGGCGGTTACCCCTCCAGTTGTAGGATCAGTGAGCAACGAGATGTAAGGTATCTTCGCTTCATCCAGCAGGGCTATCTTGGCGGAGGTCTTTGCCATTTGCATCAGAGAGAGACCTGCCTCCATCATGCGTGCTCCGCCAGACCGTGAGATCATTAGGAACGGCTTGTTGTATTGCAAACTGTGATCCATTGCTCGTGCAATCTTTTCACCCACGACTGAACCCATCGAACCTCCAATGAAAATAAAGTCCATGCATGCAATCGTGATGTCAAGACCATTCATTTTACCGTAGGCAGTGCGCACGGCATCTTTAAGGTCTGTCTTCGTCATCGATTCCTTGATGCGCTTGGGGTATGGTTTGGTATCAACAAACTTCAGCGGGTCGCCCGATTGCATGTTTTCATCCAGTTCGGTAAACTCGTTGTTGTCAAACAGAATCTCGAAGTATTCCTTTGACCCGATCTTTACATGATACTCTTCCTCCGGGACTACATACGCGTTGTTTTTCAGTTCACGTGTATGTACAATCTTTCCTGCAGGAGATTTAAACCAAAGCCCATCAGGTACTTCACGTTTGGCTTCTGTAGGAGTAAGAATTCCTTTATCGGTGCGTTTAAACCAAGGCATGTTTTATTTTTGATAGTTGAATTGTGATTTTTCGATTCGTAACTCTAAGCATTTTATCATCGTCCTCGCTTTCTTTCCTGATCTCAAACCTCATCGTTCCTTCTAAAATCTTAAAATCACAAATCCTAAATCTAAAATTTACTCAAGCAACGTCAATGCTCTTATCTAAATACACATCTTGTATGGCGTTCAAAATTTCAACCCCTTCTTTCATTGGTCGTTGGAAGGCTTTTCGCCCTGAGATGAGGCCCATACCGCCAGCTCGCTTGTTGATCACAGCTGTGCGAACAGCATCCACCAGGTCGCTGGCGCCTTTTGATTCTCCTCCTGAGTTGATAAGACCGGCCCGGCCCATATAACAGTTAATAACCTGGTAGCGGCACAAGTCTATAGGGTGTTCACTGGTCAGTTCCGTGTAGATTTTTTCATCCAGCTTGCCGTAGCTGCTGCCACCGGTATTCAGGGCTTTAAAACCACCATTATTAGTGGCCAATTTTTGCTTGATAATATCTGCTTGAATGGTCACGCCCAAGTGATTCGCCTGGCCTGTAAGGTCGGCTGAGGTGTGGTAGTCAACTCCATCTTTCTTAAAAGCATTATTGCGGGTATAGCACCAAAGAATAGTTGCCATGCCTAATTCATGAGCCTCTTCAAAGGCCTTTGCTACTTCTATGATTTGTCTTGACGAATTATCGGATCCAAAATAAATGGTAGCGCCCACTGCGGCCGCACCCAGATTCCAGGCATCGCGCACCGAGCCAAACATGATTTGATCGGCCTTATTGGGATAGGTGAGAAGTTCATTGTGATTAATTTTCACAACGAACGGAACCTTATGGGCATACTTCCGTGAAGTAAAAGCCAATGCACCAAACGTAGTGGCTACCGCATTACAGCCGCCTTCTATGGCTAACTTCACAATATTCTCCGGGTCAAAATAAATGGGGTTTTTGGCAAATGATGCACCTGCACTATGTTCAATACCCTGGTCAATGGGCAGGATTGAAAGAAAACCTGTGCCGGCCAGCCGGCCAGTACCAAAGAGAGAGCCAAGGCTTCTCAGTACTTGAGTCGAGCGATTAGAGGGGCCAAAAACATTATCAACAAAATCCGCATTAGGTGCGTGAATATGTTCTTTTGAAATTGTTTTGCTTTTGTAGTTCAACAGGTAATCAGCATCGCTGCCCAGGATTTCAGTGATTGGTCTTTTTGCCATAGTTGTTTTTTTGAGAAGGAAGGCAAATATAGCCGCGATGGGGCTGCTTTCCAACCTTGAAAAAGAGGCGAAAAGGCAATAAAAAAGCCCATTTCATATTCGAAACGGGCTTTCCTTGAAATTAGGAATGGAGTTTATGCCTTCTCCTGGAGTACGCTCAAACGCTCTTTAATGCGGGCAGATTTGCCTTGGGGGCCTTTCATATAGTACAATTTAGCCCTGCGAACCTTACCCGTTTTAATGAATTCAATTTTATCGATGCTGGGGCT
>JAIENH010000182.1 GCA_019751475.1 Cyclobacteriaceae bacterium | reverse complement strand
TCTACTTTAGAAAAATTCATGCGGTTGGAAACGAACGGCACATCTTGCCTACGAATGTCTCCCCCACCCAAAGTATTTTGCTGTGAATAAGTAAGAAATACGTTGAGGGAATTTTTGAGATAGCCTGCGCTGAACGCGAAATCAAACACATTGGGCATCCACACTTCATTGCTGAATATGATTTGCCCATCTGTGAAGTACGAGGGTCGGTCGAGCGTGACATTGCTTCGCCACGTATAGGCGGCTGAGCCCGTGAAGTACAAGCCGTTGTTGAGTTTATGATTCAGAATGAGCCGACCTGATAAACGCTGCGCGGCTAGCCCGATGGAGAGCGGAAGAAAATCAGGTGTATAGTTGGTCACGGGTGTGGAGTAGCTGCCCACACCAAAGGCCGTGAACTCACCGGTACCTATGGCTTGTTTCAAGAAATTGTATTTCGCGCCAAGCGTAAGGTCTTGCACACCACTCATGTTGCTGAGCACACCCTGGCTGGCTTTTGTCCACACGTAGGGCAGCATGGCGATAATATTTAGTTTATCCGTTACGCCATAGGCGCCCATGTATGTTACCTGCTTGGTAGCGATCGTACCAATGTTGCCATTGTCGCGCTTCAAGGTGCCTTCCCAATAGTTTTTCCATTGGTCATGGGTGAAGAGAAAGCCGGTACAAAAGTCTTTCTTGGGCATCATCAGCCCATCGCTGAGTGTCTGTGCCGGCAACGACAGACTGCTGACGATCAGCACACAACTGTAAATAATTTTGTTCATACAGGTTAAATTTTATTCGAAGGCACCTGCGCCCGCGAACAGAAAAAATGATTTAAATAAAAAAGATGGGAAAGCTAATCTTCCCATACGGGCGTTCCATTCCCGAAAGGGAATGAGCTTATACCCGCATGTCAGGCCCGCTCAGGCGGGTGAACAATGGATGCAAAAAATGATGGGATGAAACTCGCTTCCGCGGAAGCGACAGTAACGGTCTGCGACCATCCGCTAACCGATGGACGAACAGTGATATGGTCAGAAAGATATTCTTTTACTAAACCGGAAAAGCTTTTCATGGATGGCTTGCCGCTCGGCTGCTGATCAGAAAATGTTTTTACAAACTCGCCCAACTCCTGGTTGATGCGGCTGCTTTCGTGGTCTTTCACACAGGCAATGTACACGGCATCCAACTCCAACTTTTGCTTTACAATGCGGTAGACTTCGCCTTTGTATTCAAACTGGCCATCAGCGGCTTCCCAATCTTTGGGCTGCGTAGCGTAGGGCACCGTGAGCGGAATCTGGATGATCATTTCATGCGAAGGGGCGCTTTCATCAAAGGCCCACGTGATGGAGGTATGCCACTTCCACCCCTCATATACCAGATAGTAACCAGCGGTATTGA
Organism: Cyclobacteriaceae bacterium; assembly: GCA_019751475.1. GTDB lineage: Bacteria > Bacteroidota > Bacteroidia > Cytophagales > Cyclobacteriaceae > ELB16-189. The sequence continues at coordinate 1,125 of JAIENH010000182.1, read as the reverse complement.
GCAGCACGATGACCAAAAAAATGATGGCTAAACCTCTTCTCATCGCTACAAGGATAGCAAACAAATCAGCACAAAGTCAAATTTGGTGCAAAAACCCCTACACCATAGGGATGTAAACCACCCGTTTAGTCTCAAAAAACTCTTCTGAGAAGTAGTCTTTCAACGAATAGAGGCTGTACGGGCGTTTCAGGCGGCCCAGCTCTTCATCCAGGTCGCCACCCTTTAGGTACAAGATGCCATTGTCAAGCTCGTGTTGCGACTGGGGCTTAATCTTGTTGTGCACCCAGCTATAAAACTCCTTCATGTCCGTCACAGCACGGCTTACGATAAAGTCATATTTGGTCTTTAGTTGCTCTGCGCGAATTTGCTCGGCCGTCACGTTGGTGAGGCCCAATGCCTGGCACACTTCTTTTACTACCGTGATCTTCTTGCCGATAGAGTCCACTAAGTGAAACTGCGCCTGCGGAAACAGGATGGCCAGCGGCACTCCTGGAAAGCCACCGCCCGTACCAACATCCAAAATCTGCGTGCCCGGCTTAAAAGATATCACGCGGGCGATGCCCAGCGAGTGCAACACGTGGTTGATGTACAGGTTCTCGATGTCTTTGCGTGAGATCACGTTGATCTTTTCATTCCATTCGGCATAGAGCGGGCCGAGGGCGCGAAACTGCTGTTGCTGCCCGGGCGTGAGGCCGGAAAAATAAGAGAAGATGAGCGAGGCGTCTGTCACAATACAAAGGCTTGCGATGAATGCCAAAAGTAAATGATTTGTATAAACCCTCACGCGTTAGAAAAAATAAAAAGGCCATCTCAAGAGCCGGTGGTGTTTTATTAAGGCATCTCTAAATCCTTGCAGTCATACCGGACTTGTTCCGGTATCCCCTTGTGCAATGGCGAAGTCAAGATTCCGGCCAGCCTTTGCCGAAGCGGCTACGCGCAGGCAGGCTCAATGGCCGGAATGACGTTTCACTATTCGTGGGATTTTAGAGATGCATTAACTCACTCACACGGGTTGAGATGGCCTGATCAGAAGCCGGACCGATTACTCCTTCGAGCCAAGCATCACCAGGTCATTGACGTTGATCTCCGTGATGTAGCGCTTCTCGCCTTTGTCCGTTTCGTACA
>JAIENH010000564.1 GCA_019751475.1 Cyclobacteriaceae bacterium | reverse complement strand
ATGAGAACGGTATTAAGAATTTTGATTTGCCAGGCTCCATCGACCGCGAGGCATTCCGGGCGGACTTGCTAAAGCTAAAGGCCGGACAAGATGTCATCAAGAAGGAATACACCTTCAATAATCCCGCAGCAGAACCAAAGATGCTTGCATTCAAAGCGACTCCAATATTGGTAGTGGAAGGACTCTTTGTGCAATACTTTGAAGAGATTGCTCAGGAACTCGATTTGAAGATTTTCATCGAAGCAAAAGACCACGTGAAATTGGGCAGAAGAATAAAGCGCGACCAGGTGGAGCGTGGCTATGACCTCGATGATGTGCTATACCGCTATCAATACCATGTGATGCCGGTCTACGAGTCCCTTATTGAGCCACTCAAATACAATTGCGACTTGGTGATCCCCAACAACCGGCACTTTGACAAGGCGCTGGAAATCCTGGTGGGCTACCTGAAGACACATCAGTAGGCGCTTGCCAGTTGCATAATCTCGGCCAATTTTTACCTTTGTGTCCCTTCACGGGCAGATATGCTAAAAAAGTCGGTTTCTAAGAAATTAATGCTGTTGGGCGGTTTATTATCCGCTCTCACCATACTTTTTTCGCAAGCATTTCAACAAGAAGCACACGCCTTTCTCACGAAAGTAAAAACAGAAAAAACTGATGCTTCCGGTGGCCCGGAAAAGAAAATTGTAGTAGCGGCCCCCTCTGAGGCGGTGCCTTCAGGTCAGGCTGCGGATGTCAGCAATTCAAATCCATCCTTCATCTGTGAAATCCTTCCCGAAGATGAGCATGCCCTTGAGCAACCTATCGTAGACAAAAAAGTACTTACGGATTTTTTTAAGACCCTCTTCCGGGCTTTTATTTCTCCGCAGGCCCCCTAAAGGCTCATCGCGTACCTCGCTCATCATGCGAGGCTAGCGCCTGATTTTTCATTCATCAGTTTATAATTTATTCACTAGTAAATTTTATTTAATCGTTTATGCGTAACAAAGGAGTAGTTGTTGTATTGGGCATCATCATTACGTTGCTGTGCCTGTACTATTTATCGTTCACATTCGTATCGCGCAGGGTGCAGCAGGAAGCCACTGCCTACGCCACCACCAAGAGTGGTAACATTGATCTGAGCAAAAGCCAGCGGTACCTGGATTCGCTCTGGAACAAACCTGTATACAATCTTTTTGGTATTGAATATACATACAAGGAAGTAAAAGAGAATGAGTTGAGCCGCGGCCTTGACCTGCAAGGTGGTATGCATGTGGTGCTGGAGGTATCGCCCATAGAAATTGTTCGTGGCCTTAGCGGCAATAATCAAGATCCTGGTTTTGTTACGGCCATCACAAAGGCACGCGAAAAGCAGCGCACCAGTGAAGAAAACTTTGCCGACTTGTTTTACGCTTCCTTCAAGGAAGCCAACCCTGGGCGAAGCCTGGCATCCATGTTTGCTTCTTCCGCTACCCGCGGGCGCATTAGCCTTGCCGACTCTGACGACAAGGTGCTGAGCGTGTTGAAAGAAGAAATTGAAGGCGCTATTGACCGCTCGTTCACGATCTTAAAAACGCGTATTGACCAGTTTGGTACTTCACAACCAAATATTCAGCGACTGCCGGGCACGGGCCGGATTCAAATTGAAATCCCTGGTGCCGACAATCCGCAACGTGTACGCAAGCTTTTGCAAGGGGTAGCCCACCTGGAGTTTTGGGAAATTGTAGAATACAACGACCCGCAGTTGAACCAGGCATTGTCTGGCATCAACCAAATGTTGCTGAAAGAGCAAAACGCCAAACGTGCTGAACTTACGACCGCTACACCTGACCCTAAAACGACTGATGCAAAATCGGATACGACTAAATCAGCCTTGGAAGAGCAGTTGAGCAAGGCTGCCAAAGATTCTACCGGTAACTCGCTTGACTCACTGGCACGACTAAACATGTCACCTTTGTTTGCTTTGAGTAATCAGGGCATTCCTTTTCTTTATAACGTTAAAGACACCGCAGAAATCAATCGCTTACTGAAGCGCGATGACGTGCGCAACTTCATACCACGCACCATTGGTTGGCGTTGGGATGTAAAGCCTGAGCCCGACATTACACCCGGTGTAGATGACCTGCGTTTGAATTTCATCAACCTTGGTCGCAGTGCCAAGCCGCTTCTATCCGGTGAGGTGATAAACGATGCTCGGTTGGACTACGACCAGTTTGCAAGACCGGCTGTGAGCATGACCATGAATGCTACTGGTTCACGCACATGGGCGAAAGTAACGGCAGCAGCCTCTGCTAAAACACCGCAAGGCAGAATTGCCATCGTGCTTGACAACTACGTGTACACTGCACCTACGGTGCAAGGCGAGATCCCGAATGGAAATTCGCAGATCACCGGCAGTTTCGAACTGGAAGAAGCAAAAGACTTGGCTAATGTATTGAAGGCAGGATCGCTCCCCGCCCCTACGCGGATAGTTGAACAGGCGATTGTCGGACCATCCTTGGGTAACGTAGCCCAAAACCAGGGCAT
>JAIENH010000602.1 GCA_019751475.1 Cyclobacteriaceae bacterium | reverse complement strand
CGTTCCAGCGTTTCTTGTTCCATGCCTGCTTTAATCTTGATCATGGTGCTGAAATTATTTTCCTGACAGGCTATAAACAAAGGGCCTACACTTTTATAAAGGGACTCATAATGGAAATTCTTGACGATGCCAATGATTTGTCTTTCCTTACCCCACATAGTCACTGTCTTACCCACGGGATCTTTAAGCTTCATCATGGCGATGGCTGTTTCATTAAATATCACTTTATCCCTATCGGAGCCAGCACTGGGCGAAAATGATCGGCCCTCCTTTAATTCAAGGTTCAACATCTCGACCAGGTTGTAGTCAACATAGAATCCGTCAAACTCAATTCCTTCGTTCGGATTTTCGCCTTCCCAGTCAATACCTCCGCCTCCGCTGTGCATTCCAACAAAATCACCACTCATTCCGGTAGCATCAACAACTCCAGGAATTTTCTTTACTTCGTTATGGAAAGTAGTCTGGCCCTTTCTCAGGTTCCCCTCGTTATTGATTCGGATGATATTGTCCTTTTCAAAACCCAGGTTCTTCGAGTGAAGAAAACTGATCTGTTTGTAGACAACGACAACCGATACAATCAACATTATCGAAATACAAAACTGAAAAACAACTAATCCATTGCGCACCCACGATTCTCCAACAGAAGTCTTTAATAAACCTTTCAACACAATAGCTGGCTTGAATCCCGATAAGTAAATGGCCGGGTAGCTACCCGCAATAAGGCCCGTCAGTGAGGTCAAACCAAGTATGGAAAGAAATATGTTGGTGTTAAGATTGAGCCATAGATGTTTTCCTGTGATCTGGTTAAACTGCGGCAGGAGCATGTAGATTAAAAGCAAAGCAACGATCAATGATAGAAAAGCCATCAGTAGCGATTCTCCCAGATGCTGCCATGCAATTGAGCTGCGCTGAGCGCCAACTGCTTTTTTTATACCGACCTCTTTCATCCTCCGTGACGCCTTCGCTGTGGAAAGGTTCATGAAGTTGATACACGCAATGACCAGAATAAATAGAGCAATAATTGAAAAGAGTTTTACATACTCTATTTTCCCGCCCGATTGAACACCATTTTCAAAGTGATCATAAAGGTAATGGTTAGAATAGCGTTGCAGCATAAGCGTTCCTTCCCATTTCAATCCTTCTTTACCGTGAAGCTTTTCAAATTTTTGTCGGCTATATTCCCGAATCTTTTCACCGAATTCATTTGCGTTTACTCCATCTCTTAAGACAATATAGGTTTGTGCATTATTGCTTCCCCAGTAGGTGTCCTGTTTGTTTTTGTTTAACCAAAGTGCATGCGCGAACAGAATATCAAACTTCTCAGAGGAATGTGATGATGGGGCTTCAAAAATACCGGCAACAGTGTATGAGCCATTGAAATTCTCCCTCCATTCCCAGTCTACTGTTTTACCAATAGCATTTTCAGTAGAGCCGAATAATTTCTGTGCCAACTCATCGGAAATAAGAATTTCGTACTCATCGGTAAGTAATTTCTCTTTTCTGCCCTGAAGAAGTTTGTAAGAGAAGACTTTGAAGAAATCTTTACTGACAAACATATGCTTTGCCTTCAGATGTTTTTCACCAATTGAAATAATTCCATTATCCCGCTTGATTACAGAAGCGGAATACTCAACTTCAGGCAGGTCTTCAGCCATAGTTTGCGCCATGAGCGCTGGAGTAGTTTGAAATGTGCCTATTGAACCGTCACCCTCGGGTGCATTCTTCAATACCTGATAAAGTCGTCTGTCGTTCAAATGAAATTTATCGATGCTCAATTCATCATTCACCCACAGGTAGATGAGCAAGGCGGTGGCCAATCCAGTTGACAGGCCCATGAGGTTAATCAAGAAAGAACCTTTATAGCGTCTCAGGTTCCGGAAAGCGATGAGGAAGTTATGACGAAACATGTCGATTGGGTTAATAGTATTACCTGTTCTGAATAATTTTAAAAACTCCGGCCTGAAATACTTCATCACACTCCACGTAAATTTCCACTTCGCTTGGCGCGGATGGCTTTCAGCTTGCTTAATAAAAACCTCCGTCAAGTCTCCCTCAATCTCTTCGAGATAGTCTTCGCGGCAGAACCAGCGGAGGAATTGGAGAGGGCGTTTCGGAGGTGAGTTTTTCATTTTACTGCCTTCATTCAGACCTCAAACTCTTTATTGGATTAGTAAGCGCTGCCTTAATGGATTGAAAACTCACCGTAAACAATGCAATGCAAATAGTGGCAATGCTTGCCCAAATGAAAAGTAGCGCATTCATTTCCATGCGATAGGCAAAACTGGCTAACCAGTGATTCATAAAGTACCATGCTACAGGAATAGAAATAACAATGGCAATTAATACAAGTTTCAGGAAATCCTTTGAAAGCATTTGGGTGATGCTTATTACACTTGCCCCCAATACTTTGCGAACTCCGATTTCCTTTGTTCGCTGCTGAGCTGTAAATGCGGATAGTCCTAATAAACCAAGACAGGCAATGACAATAGCCACCAGTGTGA
>JAIENH010000524.1 GCA_019751475.1 Cyclobacteriaceae bacterium | reverse complement strand
GGGAGCGGTGACACCCGTGGCGGAATTAGAACCCGTATTTCTTGCGGGCACCACCGTCAAGCGGGCTTCGCTCCACAATGCCAACGAAATTGCGCGGCTTGACTTACGCATCGGAGATTATGTGTTCGTGGAGAAGGGTGGCGAAATCATTCCGAAAGTAACAGCCGTAGATTTGGGTAAAAGAAAATCCGGCAATAAGCCGGTAACTTACATTACCCGTTGCCCGGAATGCGATACCGAGCTTGTGCGACACGAGGGTGAAGCTAATCATTATTGCCCCAACGAAAGCGGTTGCCCTCCGCAGATCAAAGGACGGATTGAGCACTTCATTCAACGCAAAGCCATGGACATCGATTCATTAGGTGAAAAGACCATTGGTCAGTTGTATGAACTCGGACTCGTGAAGACACCGGCCGACCTCTATGATCTCAAGCGTGATGACCTGCTGCGGCTGGAAGGATTTAAAGACCTTTCAGTAAAAAATCTCCTTACCGGAATTGAGAACTCCAAGTCCACTCCGTTTGAATCAGTTTTATTTGCCATCGGCATTCGCTACGTGGGCAAAACCGTAGCCGAAAAATTGGCGCTCTATTTCAAGACCATGGACAACCTGGCCGCAGCCAGCTACGATGAATTGTTGCAAGCCCCCGAAGTAGGTGAGAAAATTGCTGAAAGTGTGATAGCCTTCTTTAAGGAAAAGGAAAATCAGCGTGAGATAGCGCGACTTAAAAAAGCGGGATTGCAATTAGAATCATCGCAAAAGGAACCGGAAAAAGTAAGTGATGTGTTGGGCGGAAAGTCATTTGTAGTGTCCGGCACTTTTCAGCATTACGAGCGAGACGAAATCAAAGATGTGATTGCTGCGCATGGAGGCCGGGTGCTCTCAGGTGTGTCTGGCAAACTCGACTTCCTGGTGGCGGGTGAAAACATGGGGCCATCCAAGCGCGAAAAGGCCGAAAAGCTAGGCGTCACCATTATTTCGGAAGAGGAATTTCAAAAGATGCTAAACGGCTGATGGTCGTGTGCGAATTTCCGATAATTTTAGCCCCGTATTAAAAATCTAATCCGTGAAACTGACTTTCCTCAAATGGCGTACGCAATCAGCTTTGCGCAAAAACAATAGTTTGCGAGCAAGCACGCCTTACAAAAAGTCAAACTCGGTAGGAATTATTTTCAGTGTGGAAGACAGGCAAAAGCATGATGATATCAAAGAATTTGTCAAGCACCTGGAGCAAGACGGCAAACAAGTGAAGGTCCTGGAGTTTCTGCCCAAGAAGAAAGAGAACTATGAGTTTCTGTTTGATTTCTTTACCGTTCAGGATTTGACCTTTTGGGGCAAGATCGAAAACTCGCACGCAGGAAATTTCAGTGAGTTGCCTTTTGATTATCTCTTTTATGTGGACAATGAGCACAACCCTCTGGTGCTTGACTTGCTGGCCCGCAGCAAAGCACACTGCCGGGTAGGCAAACGGCAGGAAGGTAACGAGGCTTATTTTGAATTTATGATCGACCACAACGGCACGGTAAAGGGTCTCATTGAAAACATGTACAAATACACCAAGCAACTAAAGTGATGAAGAAACTATACGGCACGGGGGTGGCACTGATTACACCGTTTACACCTTCCGGTGACATCGACTTTCCCTCGTTAAAAAAAATGCTGGCCCATACAGCCAAAGGAGTGGATTACTATGTAGTGATGGGCACCACAGGTGAATCGGCTGTGCTTTCCAAAGAAGAGAAAAAGCAGGTATTGTCGTTTGTACTCAAAAACAATAAAGCCGGATTACCAATTGTCTACGGCATCGGTGGAAACAATACCGCAGCCGTGATTGAAGAAATCAACCATACCGACCTACGATCAGTAGATGCTGTACTGTCTGTGAGTCCATATTATAACAAACCTTCGCAGGAAGGCATCGTGCGTCACTTTACCGCGGTGGCTGACGCTTGCCCGGTGCCGGTGATACTTTACAATGTGCCGGGGCGCACAGCCTCTAATTTGTCGGCTGACACCACACTTCGCCTGGCCAACCACAGCAACATTATCGGAATCAAAGAAGCTTCCGGAAACCTGGAGCAGTGCATGAAAATTGCACAGGAGAAGCCCCGGGATTTTATGCTCATCTCAGGAGATGATATGCTCACGTTTACCCTCTATGCTATCGGTGGCGTGGGTGTCATCAGCGTGCTGGCCAATGCGCTGCCGCTAACATTCAAAAAGATAAAAGAACATTTCGCAGCCGGAGATCTGGCTAAGGCCCGCAAGGAGCAATTTAAATTGCTTGATATTAACGGCCCGATGTATGAGGAAGGCAACCCGGTGGGCGTTAAGCAATTGTTAAGCGACATGGGTGTGTGCGGAGCTACTGTGCGATTGCCGTTAGCTGAAGCTTCTCCGCGACTTCGCGAAAAAATCAAAGTTGCCTATGCGGCAATAAAAAAGGGATAACCTGTTCGGTTATCCCTCTTCACAAACAAAAGGAGCGAATTACTT
>JAIENH010000016.1 GCA_019751475.1 Cyclobacteriaceae bacterium | reverse complement strand
TGAAGGCGTATTTGGCTCTGAATATGGCCTAACAGGTGAAGAAATCGGGTGGGCCTTTGGTCCAGCCTTTTGGGGGTTTACGGTAGCCATGTACCTGGGTGGACTAATCATTGATGCGGTTAAGACAAAGACCATTGTGTGGCTTGCCTTTGGCGCCCATCTCATTGGTTTGATTCTTTTGCTCACAGCCAAAGACAAAACCATGCTCTTCATATCCAATGTATTTATCGGCTTCGGCAATGGAAGTGTAGAAGCTGCTTGTAATCCATTGGTAGCCTCCATCTATCCTAACGACAAGACAAAAATGTTGAACCGGTTTCACGTTTGGTTTCCGGGTGGCATTGTGATCGGTGGGATTTTGGCCTGGATACTGATGACGCAGATGGGGCTAAGCTGGCAGATACTTACTTCCCTCCTGTTTATTCCACTCGCCATTTACGGATACCTGTTCTTTGGTCAGACTATTCCGGAAACGGAACGCGTGACCTCTGGCGTCTCTTACAAAGACATGCTCAAGAATGTGGCAGCGCCCATCACGATTATTGCACTTGTGAGCTTTATGATTTTGGCTGCTTCCGTGCCATCCATCAAAATAGATTTTAATTCCACCCTCACGTATGTAGTACTGGCGGCTGTGGTAGTAGCCGTGATTGTTGAAGGTCGAATTATCAACAAGATAAGTTTACTTTTTCCGCTGATGCTTTTTGGTATGTTCCTGACGGCCTCAACGGAATTAGGTACCAACCAATGGATCAACGCCTTGCTGGAAGGCGCAGGCATTGACCCGATGATCATATTGGTGGTAGTGACGGGCATCATGGCTGCCGGGCGATTCTTTGCAGGCCCGCTTATTCACCGGTTGAGCCCTCCCGGGGTACTTTTAGGATCGGCAGTATTTGCGGTGATCGGTATGTACCTGTTGAGTGTTGCGGAAGGTGCCGCTATGACGATGACATCGGCTATCGTATTTGCGGTAGGCATATGCTATTTCTGGCCAACTATGCTGGGCTTTGTTTCGGAATACATTCCTAAAAGTGGTGCACTTGGACTGTCGATCATGGGCGGTGCAGGTATGGTGGCTACTTCGATGGTACTACCGATCATGGGGCGCTCCATTGATACGGCAGGGCCCCAAATGACCCTTCGGTACATGACTATCCTGCCGGCTATTCTTGTCGGAGTATTTGTCTTTTTGAATCTCTGGGTAAAGAAGAAACCCGGTAAAGGTTAGTACTACTGCGACTGGCATTGGCTTTGCCTTCTTCCATTGAGCATACGCGTGAGGATACCGTACAATTTTTTCAACAGTATGTACGTGCAAACAACCCATGGCTGAAAGGAAAAAGTGTCATTGACCTATCGGCTGGTACGGGTTATATAGCGCATCTGTTTGAGGGAATTGGCTCAGTTGTAACACTGTATGATTTGTTTCCTCAAAACAACCAATACGCTAAAGCAACCTGCCAGGTAATTGACCTAACCAAGTCATTTCCAATAAAAGACAGTGTTGCTGAATTGGTTATTCTTTCGGAAACAATTGATCACTTGCCTGATACTCACTTTACGTTTCAAGAAATTGCACGCATATTAAAAATCGGTGGAACATTGCTCCTTACAACTCCCAATCCATCGTCTTTGCGAAGTCGGTTATCATATCTTCTAACAGAAAGCGAACATTATTCTATACCTGCGATAAACGAGTACAACGCTTACGTGCAATGGCCAGGTAATGACAATCGCTACTTCAATCGAGCTTTTACATCAGGAGTATTACGTCTGCGGACGCTAGCCGCACTTCAAGGTCTGCGATTGGTTGAGACTCATCCATCAAGCCAAACAAGTACATCTCGCTGGCTGTTATGGCTTTATCCGCTGATTTATTTTTTTAGCTGGCGCAATTTGCGAAAGCAAATCAAGGCTGACCCTGCCCATGCCGCTGACTACAAAGACATATTTAAACTCAACACCTCTTTGCGGACACTGCTCTCACGACATTTCATTGCTGAGTTTAGGAAAGTGTAACTACAGGCGAACGGTTTTTCCCTTCATTATAATGTCTAAGGAAGGTCCCGATTCCAACACTGTCTCGATCTTCTCTTTCGATACCTTCACCTTAATGACCCGGCCGCGGAAATCCAATCTGAACGAATAGGACTTCCACTGATCAGGGATAAACGGATCAAAGTGTAATTGATTGTCTCTAATTCGCATGCCGCCAAAGCCTTTCACTACACTCATCCACGTGCCCGCCATACTGGTGATGTGGCAGCCATCTTCTGTATCGTTGTTGTAATCGTCCAAGTCGAGGCGGGACGTGCGCAAGTACATCTCATACGCTTTCTCCTTATAACCAAGCTTGGAAGCAAGAATCACGTGCACACAGGGCGACAAAGACGATTCGTGCACCGTCATGGGTTCGTAAAAATCAAAATTCCGTTTGATTTGATCAAGCGAGAAATCATCTTCAAACAAATACATGCACTGCAACACATCTGC
>JAIENH010000624.1 GCA_019751475.1 Cyclobacteriaceae bacterium | reverse complement strand
CTACACATAATCGGGCTGACGCTCGGTATTACCGTTTGCGTTTTGATTACGCTCTTCATCCAGTACGAATTGAGTTTTGACGCGTATCAAGAAAAAGCGGACCGCACCTATCGAATTATTTCTACGTGGGATGAATCAGGCAAAGTGGAATATCATTTCTCAACGCCCTTTCCCCTGGCCAATGCCGTGCGCACGGAAATGAGTGGGATTGAAAACGTGAGTTTCGCACATCCGGTGTATACCAAAATCGTAGAGGTATCGCCACAGAAAAGGTTTTTGGAAGATAAAGTATTGGCTGTAGAGCCAGAGTTCCTGGAGTTGTTCAAATTAGAACCTATCAAGGGTGATTTGTACAAAACGCTACGCCAACCCTATCAAGCAATTCTTACGGAATCAACAGCTCGAAAATTCTTCGGCAACGAAGACCCCATCGGCAAGACGATTAGTTTCAAGATACGCGAAGTGTTCGAGTTCACGGTAAGTGCTATTGTGAAAGACATGCCGCCCAACACGCACTTGCCTGTGAATATCTTTGTATCACATTCGTATGCCGAAAATTTCTTAAAACCAAACTTGGATGGATGGTCGTATGTGTCGGGCACAGAAACGCTGGTCTCAATATCAAAAGACACGGATCTAAAAAACATTCAATCGCAGCTCACAGCTGTCGCCAACAAGCACCTCAACTCCGACCCAAACATGCCCAAATTTTATAAAAGCGACTTTGAGCTACAGCCTTTGAGTGACGTACATTTCAATGGTGAATTGGGTGGTGGCGGACATTGGGTACAGTCCGTTTCCAAAAGTTGGCTATGGTTTTTTGGCGCGATTGGCGCAGCGGTGCTGGCACTGGCTTGCATCAACTTCATGAATCTCTCTACTGCACAAGCACTCACTCGTGCGAAGGAAGTAGGCGTTCGCAAATCGGTGGGCGCAGGAAAGTTCAATCTGATAGCACAATTTCTATTGGAAGCATGGACACTTACGTTCATCTCTGGCATTTTCGCAATCGCGCTTTCACAACTATGCTTGCCTTATCTCAATTCATTGCTAGATAAAAAGATTTCCTTCAACTTGATGCAATCTCCGGTTCTGTTGTTAGTGATTTTAATTGGGATTATCGTGACTGGACTTTTAGCGGGAATCTATCCTGCGTGGGTGATTTCAAAATTCAATCCTGCGCTTACGCTAAAGGGTAGTAAAATTTCCGCTGCGGGTGATGGCTCAAACTGGTTGCGTAAAGGATTGGTGGTAGCCCAATTCACCATCTCCGTGGGTTTGCTGATGGTAGTGATTTTAATTGCACAACAAGTCAACTTTATGAGAAGCAAAGGTCTCGGTTTCAATAAAGACAATGTGATTAACGTAGAGATACAACCTCGGATAAACAGAGCAGAAGTATTTCGAAATGAACTTTCAAAAATAGCTGCCGTGAAAGATGTTTCATTCGCGACCGCTACGCCCAGCAATGCAGGTCACTGGGGAACTATAATGACCAAGACCAATCGAGATGATAAAGACCGCCACGAATTGACCTTGATAATGGCGGACGACAGTTTTTGCAAGATGTACAACATGAAACTGTTAGCAGGTCGATTGCTAGAAGCGCATGACACCACCTACTCGGCTAGCTCAGTACCAAGCGAGCAAAGATTAATGAAGTCGATTGTAAACGAAACACTTATTCGCGAAATGAATTTTGAATCAAACGAAGCCGCGATTGGTCAAAAAGTTTGGATAGGAATGAATGGTGGCCATGTAGAAATCGTAGGCGTAATTGCGGACTTCAATACGGGTTCATTGCGCGAAGCTATCAAGCCAACTTTGATAGCACCCAACGCGCGCGAATACGAACAAGCTGGAATTAAAATTGAAGCAGGCAGCAACGTGCCTGAAACCATTGCGGCTATTGAAACCGCTTGGAAAGTTGCTTACCCTGAAGGGATTTTTTCATATAAATTTTTGGATGAACAAATCGATTCGTTCTACAAAGCCGAGCAACGGTTGTTCAGTCTCTTCAAAATATTTTCTGGTTTGGCCATGTTCATTTCTTGCTTGGGCCTTTGGGGGCTCGCCACGTATGCAGCACAATCGCGCACCAAAGAAATTGGCATTCGAAAAGTATTAGGTGCTTCGGTAAAAAGCATCGTAGGGCTCTTGTCGAAAGACTTTGTGGCGCTGGTATTGATTGCGCTGGTGATCGCTACTCCCCTCGCGTGGTACGGAATCCATCAGTGGCTACAAGACTTTGCTTATCGAATCGAAATAAACTGGTGGATTTTTGGTTTGGTGGGGTTGGCCGCGATTATCATTGCGCTGACCACGGTAAGCACACAAGCCATCAAAGCAGCCATCAGTAATCCAACAGAGAGTTTGAGGAGCGAGTAAGAGAATTCAAGATTTCATATTCAAAATCACTGTTGTCCGACAAAAATATAGAATTGCAAAATAACTATGTTTTCATGAGGGACTCGCATGATTTTTTTAAAT
>JAIENH010000723.1 GCA_019751475.1 Cyclobacteriaceae bacterium | reverse complement strand
AAATGAAATAACCTGAACTTTAAAGAAATGTTCCATCTGGATATTGGAAGATAGATGTTGGAGGTTCGAGGTTGGAAACTTCCTTCTAACCTCCAACTTCCACTTTAAAATCTCTCAAACTGCGAGAAGAAGAAGCTGCCTTCTATCTCGGCATTGGCGTCTGAGTCCGATCCGTGAATGGCGTTAGCATCAATCGACTTGGCAAACAATGCCCGAATGGTGCCTGGCTCTGCTTTCTTAGGGTCAGTTGCACCAATGAGCTTGCGAAAATCCTCCACAGCATTGTCTTTTTCGAGGATCATCGGTACAATAGCGCCAGACGACATGTAGGCACAGAGTTCACCATAAAAAGGTCTTGCCTTGTGTATCTCGTAAAATTTGCCTGCGAGTTCGCTGGTAAGCCTTGTTTTTTTCATCGCCACAATGCGGAAGCCCGCTTGCTCAATCATCTTCGTAATTGCACCTGTATTGCCCGCACTTACCGCATCGGGCTTGATCATTGTAAACGTCTTGTTTCCGGCCATGATGGATTGTTAATTTTTGGTTGAAATAATTTGGCCGCAAAACTATCAAAAGAAGCCAGATTGAGGAAGTCATTGTTTGGTCGGTTTAGCCTTTTTAGCTGCTTGGGGCAGAATAAAAGGTAAATAATCCGGTAATCCTTAAATCCTGATTATTTTTGCGCCCTTCCATGGAAAACATCCAGGCATTTAAGGCTTTACTTCAATCCCCGGCAAGGGTAGTGATCGTCACTCATTTCAAGCCTGATGCAGATGCCTTAGGCTCATCGTTAGGATTGGCTGGGTTTCTGAAGAAAAAAGGGCACTCCGTGTCGGTGATTACTCCCAGCGATTATCCCGCATTTCTGTCGTGGATGCCGGGAAACAAAGAGGTCATCGCATTAACGGCTGAAAATAAAAGCATCGAAAAGACAGCCAAGGCCCTTATTGACCAGGCTGAAATCATTTTTTGCCTTGATTTTTCAAGCCTGAAGCGAATTGAAAGCCTGCAGGATAGCGTACGCAAGGCACGATCAAAGAAAGTCATGATAGACCATCACCTGGAGCCTGAAAAATTTGCAGACTTCGAGCAGTGGGATCCTCATGCAGCCTCAACTGCGGGTTTGATTTTTAAGCTTATCGAGCAGTTAGGAGAAAAGCACCTGATTGATGCTAACATTGCCAACTGCCTGTATGCGGGGCTTATGACCGACACAGGCGGATTTCGTCATCCCAACACTACGCAGACAGAGTTTCTTATTGCGGCCGAGCTAACAGCCCATGGCGCTGAACCCAGCTTCGTAGCCAAACAGGTTTATGATACCAATTCGCTGGAGCGACTAAAACTTACCGGTTTTGTATTGGGTCAAAAGCTTACCGTATTGCCGGAATACAATACGGCATATATTACACTTACCTCACAAGAGCTAACACAATTTGGTTCACAAACGGGCGATACAGAAGGATTGGTGAACTATGGCCTGTCGATAAAGGGTATTCGGTTGTCGGTGCTGATGTACGATCGTAAAGAAGAAATCAAATTGTCGTTCCGATCGTTGCCGGATTTTTCGGTCAATGAAATGGCCCGCAAACATTTTGAAGGAGGTGGTCACAAAAATGCCTCGGGCGGCACCTCTAAACTTTCATTGGAAGAGACATTGAAAAAATTTCTGCGAATTCTGCCCGAATATAAATCACAACTTACTTCGTAAACTTTTAAATTACTATACATGAAAATTTCTTATTTGTTTCTCGCAGCCGTTGTTGTGCTCAGCGCCTGCTCTAAAAGTCGCAAGGCACCCAATGGTCTTGAGATCAATGTAGTAAAAGAGGGCGCAGGCGAGGTTGCCAAGCCAGGTGAATTCCTGGTGATGAGTATGCTTTATAAGGATGATAAAGACTCCATCTGGAATGATACGCGCAAGAGTAATATACCCGTCATAATCATGGTGCCTGATACTTCAGCGATAAAAAGCGAGAAGGGCATTGAGAGTTGTTTTCGCGCCCTGAAAAAAGGTGATAGCGTAACAGTGAAAGTAACAGCCAAATCACTTTTCGAAAATACCTGGCAACAGCAATTGCCCCCGAATGTGAAGCCTGAGACCATGCTGACCTTCGTGTTAGGCGTAAATGATGTGACAGATCGTGCAGGATTTGAAAAGATCCGAGAAGAACAGCAGGCAAAATTGGCGGAAAAAGATCAAGCGATGCGAGTAGCTCAATTGGGAATTGATACGACCGCTATTGACACTTACCTCGCCAGCAAAAAAATTACCGCCCAAACAGACCCGAGTGGACTTCGCTATGTGATCACCAAGTTGGGAAAAGGTGCGAAGCCGTTGGTATCCAGCACAGTGAAAGTAAATTACAAAGGCATGTTACTCGAAAACGGAACCCCCTTTGATCAATCCAATGCACCCGTAGAATTTCCGCTTTCAAATCTTATTCAAGGTTGGCAAATTGGGTTTCAACTGTTGCCCAAGGGCAGTGC
>JAIENH010000687.1 GCA_019751475.1 Cyclobacteriaceae bacterium | reverse complement strand
GCTTATCCAGATTAAAGGCTACCAGGCCAATGGTGTCGCGCTGGTGGGTGGCTACGTAAAAACCGGGATCCACGGAAAACTTTGGTATTTCCAGGTAAAGCCGGTCGTTGTATTTGCGTTGTGCGGGCACTACTTCCTGCCGGCCCACCAAGCGCACCGGTGATTCACCCGTTACACTGTCTGCCTGAAGGGTGATGGAGTTTTCTGATAACGAATAATATGGCTTCTGACTCACGCGGTGACCCGAAGCAGCCAGCCGGTACATCACCGGCACAAACAATGCGTGGTTCTGAAAGTCAGAGTAGCCGTTCTCCAGCGGTGCGGCCATTAAAAAAACATTCTCATTCTGAGAAAGAAAGGCGCGACCATCTTTAAATCGCAGCAAGGCGGATCGGTCGTTGCCCCACTCAAGCACCGACAGGGCGCGGGGCATCGCTAAGGACGCGGTCTGCTCTTCAAAAACATTTTCAAAAAAAGGATTTTGAAAATCAGGCTTGTCAAGCTCAAGCCATTCGGTAGCAGCACTATTAGAAATATTCAAACCCGGCACCAGCGACCGATAAATCGAGACATCTGCTTTTGCTGAGGGAACGATCAATACAGCACCGGGGCCTTGCGCCTGACGCAGTGCATTTAGCATCGTGACCTCAGGCCGATCAAGATGACTGAGCACTACCAGGTCAGACGATACAGCAGCACTTAAGTCAACGTTGCCCGCTTCATAGCTACGAAAGGAAAAAAGCAAAGAGTTGCCAAATACCTTTTCGGTTGAAGATGGGCCATTGCGAATCTCCGTGACTTTTATCTTATCGGAAAAATTGAGCGTAAAATAAAAATCATTGTCAAAGCTTACGGGAAAATCTGTAAAGCTGATGGCCGCGCGGTTTCGTCCCTTAAGTCCGGAAGGCAAATCAAAGCGCGCCATGCTGAAGGAGTTACCCATCATGTCCACCGTGGCTGCTCCTGATTGCACATCGTTTATCGTCAGTTTCAACGCCAAGCCCTCACGCGACTTCGTACCGGTATTTCTCAAGCGAACGTTTACGGTGTTGGGTTGCCCACCAATGATAAACGGATCTTCGAGGTAAACGGAATCAATCAATACATTGCTGGCACTCGCAAGCGAGATGGGCACCAGCCTCCACGATTGCAGGCTGTCGGCCAGTGGTGCAATATTGCCTATAGTTGATTTTTGAAAATCGGATATCCAAAAAATATCCTGGCGCTGCGGACCGATGCGTTGTTGTACTTCATCAAAGCTGCGCGAAATAGGTGACAGTCTTACTTGCGTGAGCAAATCTAAAATCTCCGTCTTGGTTTTAAAAGAATTGGAGAACGGGGCAAAGTCATTGGTGATGAGTTTGTAGCGCGTGTCGGCCGGAAAGAGGCCGATGATCTCCTGGCTGAATCGTATGCCTGCATCCAGTGCACGCGTTTTCTCTCCCACTACGGAAGACATGCTGTAGGAGTTATCCAGGTACAGAGTCACTTCTCGACCGGAGGTGACTTGCTCGCGCGCGGGCAAGAACGGCTGCGCAAAGGCAATCACCAAAAAGAATAAGAACAAAAGTCGTGATGCCAGTACGAGGTATTGTTTCAGCTTTCGCTTCTGTGTGGTCTCCTGGCGCACTTGCTGCAAAAACCGGGTATTAGAAAAAAATACGCGGATGGTGCGTCTGAAATTGAAAAGGTGAATGATAATGGGAATGGCGAGAGCAACGAGGGCCCAGAGAAAGAGCGGGAAAGCAAAACTCATGGACGGCAAAGCTAAGAAAAAAGAGGGCTTGATAAGACCTAATTCTGTAAACGGGTCTTCTTTGATGAGGTTTAAACTATTTTTCAACAATATTCATCGCATCGGTATGGGCCAGGCAACACTTGCCCGGCATTCTGCATTTATACAGACAGAAAAACATCACCACCACTCCTTTGACTGATCGCCAGCTTGTGAGGCATTGCCAACGCGGAGACGCAAAAGCCCAGGAGCTATTGTATCAACGCTTTGCGGATGCAATGTATCGCACAGCGCTACGCTATGTGAAAAGTGAGGTGGACACGGAGGACGTACTGATCATGGCATTCACGAAAGTGTTTAAATATCTTGACCGGTATGAAGACCAGGGAGATGGGAGCTTGCAGGCCTGGATACGAAAAATCGTGATGAACGAAGCGCTGATGTGGCTCAGGCGGAGGCACAACTTCAACTTGACGGAGACAGCCGATGAGTCATTAGCCGTGCCAGACCTTTCGGAATTTTCCGATCTCCCGGCCAACGACATTCAGCAGTTCATTGCGCAGTTGCCCATTGGCTACCGCACAGTCTTTAATCTCTATGTAGTGGAAGGTTTTGCGCACGCTGAGATTGCCAGCAAGCTTGGCATCAGTGAAAGTACATCGCGAACGCAATTGCTTAAAGCTAAAACACAACTTAAAAAAATGCTGACCCAGGAGGGCTTTCATTATGGAACATGACGAATCAAAAATTC
>JAIENH010000481.1 GCA_019751475.1 Cyclobacteriaceae bacterium | reverse complement strand
CAGCATTCTTTTTCTGAATGATCTTACCCGAAGCTTTATCAAAGTATTCATCCTTGAACCCGTTGAATACTTCCATCGGCCACAGCCATGACGATGCCCAGGTGTCAAGCACATCGGGATCTTGATTCAGATCAGCAGCCGACAGTATTCTCCCACATTTGTCAGAGGCTTTTGCTACAGCTTCTTCAATTGTTTCTGCCACCACAAAATCATTTTCACCCTTGCCGTAGAAGTAAGCCGGAATGCGGTGGCCCCACCACAACTGCCGCGAGATGCACCAGTCGCGCACGTTTTCCATCCAGTGGCGATAAGTGTTTTTAAATTTTGCAGGATGCAGTTTGATCTCGTCCGTCTCTACAGCCGTGTAGGCTTTGTGCGAGATGTCTTTCATCTTCACAAACCACTGCAACGAGAGCTTGGGCTCCACCACTGTGTTAGTGCGCTCGGACCGACCGATGCGCGTGACAAATTCTTCTTCTTTTACCAGGTGGCCGGCTTCGCGAAGTTCTTTCACGATCTGCTTGCGCACCGCAAACCTGTCTTTGCCTACGAACCTGGGCAACTCACATTTTTCATTGAGGGTGCCGTCATCATTGAGCGTATCAATTATCGGCAGGTTGTGCCGAAGGCCGATCTCATAATCATTCACATCGTGAGCAGGTGTCACTTTTAAACAGCCGGTACCAAACGTCTTGTCCACATAGTCGTCAGCAATGACGGGTATCTCGCGCAGGATAAAAGGCACCAGTATTTTCTTTCCGATTAGGTGCTTGTAGCGTTCATCGGTGGGGTTCACCGCGATGGCCACATCGCCCATGATTGTCTCCGGTCGCTGCGTAGCGATGGTTACCCAATCATCGGCTGTGTCTTTTACTTTGTATCGAATAGAATACAACACTGACTTCTCTCCATCTTCTTTGTAAATCACTTCTTCGTTGGAGAGAGCCGTCTTCGCTTCGCAATCCCAATTGATCATGCGCAAGCCGCGGTAGATGTATCCTTTGTTGAATAGATCTACAAATACCCTCACCACCGCTTTGTAGTAGTCGGTATCCATGGTGAAGTTGGTGCGATCCCAATCGCAGGAGGCTCCAAGCTTTTTTAGTTGATCAAGGATGATGCCGCCATACTTTTCTTTCCATTCCCACGCGTACGAAAGAAATTCATCGCGACTGAGACTTGATTTTTTAATTCCCTTTTCGCGCAGCATGGCCACCACGCGCGCCTCTGTGGCAATAGAGGCATGGTCAGTGCCTGGCACCCAGCATGCTACTTTACCTTCCATGCGGGCTTTGCGGATGAGCACATCCTGTATGGTGTTGTTGAGCATGTGACCCATGTGCAGTACGCCCGTCACATTGGGTGGCGGAATCACGATGCAAAACGACTGCTTGCCTGTTTGCGGTTGAGCATGAAAGAATCCCTGGCTCTGCCAGTAGGAATACCATTTATCTTCTACTTCGGCCGGGTTGTATTTTGTGGACAGCGACATGGAATAGCTGAAAAGCGTGCAAAAATAAGCAAAGCGCGCAAATGACCATCAGAAAATCCAAGGGCATGAGCGGTTTCGTAAATGAAGTGTTAACAACTTAAAACTATGAATGCAGTAGCGAGTCAGGAGGCACGGGTGGAATTTATGCACTGGAAGCAGTTGTGGAGTCTGGCGGCCCTGTACGGCTCCATTGTGATTGGCTGGATTGCCTACCAAAACTATCAACCCAAGCTCCTGGAGAAGTTTCACTTCATGGAGTTTACTTTGTTTCTCACTATTGCGCAGGGGCTCATACTCGTAGTCACTCCGCCTATAGCCGGCCGCATGGGTGATCGTTTTCGCGTGCAAAAGGGGCACCGACTGCCGATCATCACGCTGGGCATGTCGTTCGCAGCCATGGTCTTCATGGCGGTGGCGTTTACATTGTTTACCAATCCAGGTGAAATTTCCCGATGGATACTGCCGGTGCTTATTGTGTTTTGGCTGGTGGCCATGAGCATCTTTACAAGCCCTGCGCTTTCTACTATTGAGTTGTTCACACCGGTTGAGCGCATGCCGAAGGCCATGGCGCTGATCACCATCGTGGGCAATTTGCTCTATGCGCTCGAACCGGTTATTGTTGACATCATCGACTTCCTGGGTGCGCCCCTCACGTTTGTTACGGGTGGGCTTGTGGTTTTTCTCTCCGGGTATTTTTTGAGTAAAAATTCGTTGAGTCTTTTTCAACAGAAGCGCGAGATGGTTTCGGCTAAGATTCAGGGCGCAAGCGAGAAGCAATATGGATTTATCTTTTTGATGGGTATCGGCATGGGCCTGGCTACTTCCGTGATGTTTAATTTATTTCCGCCTGTATACGACCGCATACTTGGCGTGAATGGCAAGTGGATGCTCGTGGTAATTCTTGTGCTTTCAGCCGGACTGTCGCTGCCGCTGAGTAATGTGATTAACCAATTGGGATTGAAGCGCTCATTTTATCGTGGCATGGTGGTG
>JAIENH010000457.1 GCA_019751475.1 Cyclobacteriaceae bacterium | reverse complement strand
AATTAACGAAAGTGCCCGTTGACATTGAAAGTTTTTTAGGTTTCCGACACCAGTTGCCTGTAGTCGATGTGCGCTCCGAAGGTGAGTACGCATCAGGCCACATACCGGGTACCGTCAATGTGCCGCTGCTCAACAATGATGAACGCGCCAAGGTCGGCACGATTTACAAACAGAAGGGACAAAGAGAAGCGATTCACGAGGGCTTTCGCTTGGTGGGCCCACGACTGGAACAAATCATTGCACAGACAGAGCAGATTGCTGCTGGGCGCGAACTACTTGTGCACTGCTGGCGTGGTGGAATGCGGTCAAACAATTTCTGTCAGTTTGTTGGGATGGCCCGGATAAAATCCACAGCCCTTACGGGTGGTTACAAGGCCTATCGTCAATTTGCATCCGACTATTTTAAAAAACCGCTGCGACTAATACTGATTGGCGGGTGCACCGGTAGCGGAAAAAGTGAAGTGCTGCGGGCGTTGGCGACCCAAGGTGAGCAGATACTGGATCTTGAAACAATGGCCAATCACAAAGGCTCAGCCTTCGGTGCGCTGTTGATGCCACCTCAACCAACCTCCGAGCAATTTCACAACGATTTGTTCGAAGCGCTCTACAAACTTGATCTTACGAAGCCCATTTGGGTGGAGGATGAATCAATCACTATTGGCAAAGTATTTTTACCGCAAGAAATCTGGCAACAGATGCGCAATAGTCCGCTGGTGCAGATGATGGTGCCAAAGGAAGTTCGCATCCAACGATTGGTAAATGAGTACGGCCCGGCCGATGCTTCTGAATTTTTGCAGTCAATGGACAAAATCGTGAAGCGACTAGGCGGGCAGCATCACAAACTGGCTCGAGAAAAATACCTCATGGGCGACCTCACGACTACCATCGATATTTTACTGACGTATTATGACAAGTATTATCTCAGTAGCATTGAAAACAAAAAAGAACGTGTAAAATGGCAGCTAGCCTGGAATGGCGCAGATGCCTCTGCTTACGCGGATGAGCTGATCAAACTGATATGATTTTTTTGAAATTGACTATATGAATCCAATAAAACTTACACAATTTTCACACGGGGCAGGCTGCGGCTGCAAGATTTCACCGGCCGTACTGGACACAATCCTTCATTCCGACTTACCCAAGGCATCGTTTCCCTCGTTGCTGGTGGGCAATGAATCAAAAGACGATGCGGCCGTGTATGACCTTGGCGATGGCACGTGCATTGTCAGCACCACTGATTTTTTTATGCCCATTGTGGATGATCCGTTTACGTTTGGCGCCATTGCTTCTGTTAACGCCATCAGCGATGTGTATGCTATGGGGGGGAGTCCTTTCATGGCCATTGCGATCTTGGGTTGGCCCATTAACAAAATACAACCGGAGGTGGCGAAGGAAGTGCTGGAGGGAAGTAGAAAAATTTGTGTGGAGGCCGGCATCCCGCTCGCGGGTGGCCACAGCATCGATTGCCCCGAGCCCGTTTTTGGATTGGCCGTGACCGGAAAACTGAAGCGCGAACACTTGAAAAGAAATGACACAGCTAAGTTAGGATCGCACCTGTACCTCACCAAGCTGGTGGGAATCGGCATTGTGACCACCGCGCAGAAAAAAGGAATTGTGAAAGAAGACCACCTGAAGAAGGCGGTTGACACGATGCTTACGCTGAATAAGCTGGGCGCGGACTTTGGGTTGCTGTCGTATGTCAATGCCATGACAGACGTTACCGGTTTTGGTCTGCTGGGCCATCTCACAGAAGTGTGCGAAGGCTCCGGACTTTCGGCAGAAATTGAATTCGAAAAAGTACCCAAATTTGATTTCCTGGATTCGTACCTCCAACAGAAATCTGTGCCGGGTGGAACGCAGCGTAACTGGGACAGCTACGGAAATAAAATTGGTTCGCTGGGTGAAATGCAGCGCGCCATCCTGGCCGATCCACAGACCAGTGGAGGATTGCTCGTCTCGGTGGACGCAGGCAAGGCGAGTGAATTTGAAAAATTTGCGCAAAGCAAAGGAGCCATGCTTCGCCCGTTCGGCAGGTTGGTAGAGAGAAAGGAAAAAGCTGTTTTTGTAAAATAATGAATGCGATCGGTTCGGTAAATGTAAATCAAGGGAAAGCACAAGTGCGATGGATGCTCTCCGGCATTTCAATAATTCTATTGTTAATGCTGCTTGCTTGTTCACCCAAAAGTGAAACGGCAAAAGGTGATGAGATACCGTATTCGATTATCAAGATATTCCCTCACGATCCCACCGCATTTACTCAGGGACTGGTAGTGGAGCAAGGCAGACTGTTTGAAAGTACGGGTCAATACGGCACTTCCTGGATTGCCGAAGTAAACATTGCTACGGGCGCCCAGGACAAAAAAGTGATACTAGACAAGAAATTTTTTGGTGAGGGCATCACAGTGATGAATGGTAAGATGTATCAGCTCACGTACCAAAACAAGGTTGGATTTGTGTATGATTTGAAAACGTTTGAA
>JAIENH010000021.1 GCA_019751475.1 Cyclobacteriaceae bacterium | reverse complement strand
TTCGTTGCGCGAGCATGAGGGCGATCACACCGGAACCCGTGCCAATGTCCAGTAGATTAGTTGCATTTGAAATGTTAGCCCAGGCACCAAGTAACACAGCATCGGTGCCGACTTTCATCGTGGCCCGGTCATCGCAGACACTAAACTTTTTAAAGTGAAATACCGAACGACCCAACGTAAGACTATTGTGGCAGGGCGCTGATCACTTTCGACACAAACATATTCATGTCCAGCCAGCCTTTTTGGCAAAGCCCCAACTTCACCACCACCAGTTTTTTCGAAGGCACTACAAACACAAACTGACCTTCGTACCCTTCGGCTTGAAATGAATCCGCGGGAACATCAGGGTACGTGCGATTTTTAGGATTGCCTTTCTCACCGGCATTCAGCCACCACTGCGCACCGTACTCACCTCGTGGTGCGGTGGTGGCCGGTGTAGATGAGTAGGTCACCCAGCCTTCCGGCAAGATGCGTTCGCCCTGCACTACTCCATCATTTAAAAACAACAGACCAAAACGTGCCCAATCGCGGGCCGTGGCCCACGAATACGAAGAACCCACGTAGGTGCCACCCGCATCGGGCTCAATGATCATGCTATGAGCACCAATCTTTTCAAATAACTCTTTGTAGTAAAACTGATAATAGTCCGCATCACCAATGGCATTGCGAATGATGCGCGCAATGATGTTGGTGGTGCCACTGGAATATTCAAACACGGTGTTGGGTGGAAATTCCAAGGGCACATCGGCTGCATACAGACCCATGTCTTTCTTTTTGAACAACATGTTGGTAGCACCGCTGGGCCCTGCATAATATTCTTCCCATTTTAGTCCGCTGCTTGCTTGCATCAGGTTGTGCAATGTGATTTGTTTCCTGTCGTCCGCAGCCCAGCCTTCTACAGGTGCCGCAGCTTGCAGATTCAACTTGCCTTGCTTTGTCAAGATTCCGACCACGGCATTGTTAATGCTCTTGGTCATCGACCAGCCCATGTGGCGCGAATTTTTATCGTACCCTTCTGCATATCGCTCGGCAACAATTTTTCCATCATAGACTACGAGAACAGCCCGTGTATTGATAACATGGGTAGGGTCATCAAATGCAAAGTCCACTGCTGCCGTCAATTTTTGTTGATCAATCCCCGCAGGTAATGAATCATTCGTGCGATCACCCATCGGCCAGGGGATGGTATCCGTTGAAATGTGTTTAGCAGAATAAATAGTAGCCGGTTGTTTACGCAATTCATCTTCCGTCATCTCTACCACCAATGTGCAGCCAAGCCCTTTACGGTAGATGGCCTTGCGCTTGGCCAACCCAAACACAGAGCCGGTGGCGCTGGAGTCAGACATATTCACGCTAAACGTACCAACGGACAAAAGCCCCGTGCCAAGTTCTTGTTTGATGACGTCATCCGCTTTTCGCCCGTTCACCAATACACACGAGCACAAATCTTTAGCACCAAAGCCGCTGATGATCGGGAGAGCCCGCCACAAGTAGCTGATGCCATAACCCAGCGCTACCAGAAAGATACCTAGTACTATTCTTTTTAAAAGTTTCATCGTAAGGAATTAAGTAAAGATTTTAAGCAAAACAAATTTTCTCTTCCCACTCTTTGAGTCGGTCGTTCATAAGGGCAAACCACAGCGGAGGTACCAGCGCCAGGATGATCATGGTAGGATAGCCAAACGGCAACTGCGGACTTTCATCATAATGATCTAAAACCTGGTAGCGCTTGATGGCATTGTAGTGATGATCGGAGTGGCGCTGCAACTGGAAGAGAAAAAAGTTGCTTACCAAATGGCTGGCATTCCACGAATGGAGCGGGTTCACGCGTTCATAATTTCCGGGTGCTATCTCTTTGCGCACGATTCCATAGTGCTCCACGTAGTTCACCAATTCCAAAAGAGAAAATGCTAAAACACTTTGTGTAAAAAAGAACAGAGGTACGATCCACAATACTCTTCCTGCCGGCACACTGACCATCACCGTAAGCAATGTGCAGAGGACAAGTGGCAACACAATGTACATTATCATGGGGTTGCGAAGAGAAAGTACGGGTTCATTTTTTCGTTGCTGTGCTTCGGCTTCCAGTTTCCAAGCGTGTATAAAACTTCCAAACACCGTCTGAATCCAAAAGGAATAGAAGTCTTGATTTTTTTTCGCTGTCGCGGGATCAAGTGGAGTGGCTACATGCACGTGATGGCCGCGGTTGTGCTCTGTAAAGAAATGCATATAGCAAACCGTCATCAGCAAGACCTTGCTGTAAAACTGTTCAAGTTTTGATTTCTTATGCCCCAACTCGTGGGCCACGGTAATGCCAATGCCGCCTGTAACCAGTGCGACTCCAATCGTAAAACCGATGCCATCTACCCACGAAGTCAGCCTTCCTGAAGTGATGGCCCATACGCTCCAGATCACAAACGCGAGCTGAACAAACACCCACACGTACGTCACGAACCGGTAGTAA
>JAIENH010000155.1 GCA_019751475.1 Cyclobacteriaceae bacterium | reverse complement strand
AATTGCCTGCGAATATCTCCATTCACGCAGGCGGAGTATTAATCACCGAAAAACCGATTTACGCTTACACAGCTCTCGAACTTCCACCCAAAGGCAGGCCGGTATCACAATTTGAAATGCACGCAGCAGAAGATTTTGGTATTTATAAATTTGATATTCTTAGCCAGCGCGGACTGGGGCACATCAAGGAGGCTGTGAAGCACATCAAGCGAAACCAGGGCGTGGATGTTGATGTGTATCAATTCAAAGAGTTTAAAAAAGATGAGAAGATCAAAGATCTTATGCGTAACAGCAAGGCCATGGGTTGCTTCTATGTGGAGTCGCCTGCCATGCGCATGTTGTTGGGTAAGCTCCGATGTTCTGATTATCTCACGTTAGTGGCGGCCAGCTCCATCATCCGGCCGGGTGTGGCCAGCTCGGGCATGATGGGCGAGTATATCAGACGATTTCACATCACACAAAAAGGCGGCACGTATGAATCCATTCACCCCATTATGGACAAGCTCATGCGCGAAACGTATGGCGTGATGGTGTACCAGGAAGATGTGATCCGGGTGGCTCATTTTTTTGCAGACCTCTCCCTCACCGAAGCCGATGTGCTGCGTAGGGGTATGTCCGGTAAATATCGCTCACGCGAAGAATTTCAGCGGGTGAAGGATCGCTTCTTTGAAGGATGCCGCAAGCGTGAGTACGATGATAAAGTGACGAATCGTGTTTGGTTTGAGATTGAAAGTTTTGCAGGCTACTCGTTTGCGAAAGGTCATTCTGCCAGCTATGCTTTGGAGAGCTACCAGAGTTTGTTTTTGAAAGCGCATTATCCATTGGAGTTTATGGTGGGCGTGATCAACAACTTTGGTGGATTTTACCGCACTGAATTTTATTTTCACGAAGCCCGGATGAACGGTGCAAAAATCGAGGCCCCGTGTGTCAACCACAGCGAATACCTCACATCTATTCAAGGTAATACCATCTACATCGGTTTCATCCATCTCAAAAGCCTGGAGACGAAAATCGGAAAACGCGTAGAGGAAGAGCGAAAGAAAAACGGACCCTACAAAAGTCTGGATAACTTTTTAAGGCGGATACCCGGCATCGGACTGGAGCAAGTACGAATCTTTATTCGTGTGGGAGCATTCCGGTTTACCGGCAAAACGAAGCAGAGGCTGTTGTGGGAGTCGATGCTTTACATCAACGCCCACCGCTCGCGGCCCGCCACTACGGTTGACTTATTTGATACCGAGCCGAAAGAATTTCCGTTGCCAACGCTTGTGCGGCAATCACAAGAAGACACTTACGATGAAATGGAATTGCTCGGCTTCCCGCTGTGCAATCCGTTTGATTTACTGGTGTCACATGATTATGGAGATACCATTGCATCAGCACTGCATCAACGCAAGGGAAAAAATGTGCGCATCACCGGCTACTTAGTCACCACCAAAGACACCAGCACCAAATCGGGCCAGCAAATGGCCTTCGGAACATTCTATGATGTGAAGGGCGAAGCATTTGATACCGTTCACTTTCCGGATGTATTCCGAACTTCTCCCTTTCGAGGGCGAGGATTTTATGAAATTCATGGGAAAGTGACAGAAGATTTTGGCGTGTACATGATTGAGGCGACCCAGATGAGTAAAGTGCCGATGGTGAGTAAACGACCGGAAATGGTCTTTCAGGAAATGGGATACACTACTTCTTCATGAATCGTGGTGGGTGCTTCTCATCAAAATCAGTTGCTTGTTGAAAAAGATATGCCGCCTCCAAGAGCGGGCCTTCGTCATACAGATTACCAATCAGTGTGATAGACGTTGGATGATTCTTTTTATCAAAGCCGTTAGGGATGGAAATGGCTGGGTGCCCTGTGAGATTGGTGGTGAGCAGTTGATAACGTCCGCCCGAGGGCGTTACAATAAAATCATAGTTCTTAATCATCACATGAAATTTTTCCATCAGCACCTGCCGATGTCGGTTGGCTTGCAGATATTCCACAGCCGAGATAAACCTTGATTGACGAAGGGAGTTGGCCCGCGACTCTTTGTTCTGTTCAGACATGGTGCGATCTTGGTGCTCACGTACTAATTCATCAAAAAAAGCACCCGACTCTGCGCGGAGGATGATATCAAAAACCTCGTACGGTATTGAGTCAGGTAGAGCAACTTCTGTCATCACCGCACCGAGCCTTTTCAAAACCTCCAGGCTTTGTGTGTTGTTAATTCCATTTCGCGTGGTGTCCTGATCAAACATAGTGCGGAAGTAGCCGATCTTATATCCCTTCAGGTCAGACAGAGGACTGAATGAAAATCCATGCTCCACCACCGCACGATCTGACTCAGATTTACCTTTTCCTTTAATGATCTGAAATACAATCGCACAATCTTGTGCCGAGCGGCAGATCGGGCCGGCTTTGTCCATCGACCACGAAAGTGTCATAGCCCCTGCTCTGCTTACGCGACCAAACGTGGGGCG
>JAIENH010000653.1 GCA_019751475.1 Cyclobacteriaceae bacterium | reverse complement strand
AGTTGTTTTCTTCCTGCGATATTCTTCAGGCAACATGTCAAGCGTCATGATATCCACCCACCCGTCATTGTTAATGTCGGCCGCATCATTGCCCATCGAAAACATGCTATGATGACGCACGGTCTCAGCCATACGATTAGTAAATGTTCCATCACCATTATTCATATACAGCAAGTCGTTGGACATGTAGTCGTTGCTGATATAGATGTCTGGGTAGCGATCGTTATTGTAATCTGCAACAGCAATTCCTAGTCCATATCCCTCCCAAACTATACCCGCCTGCTTGGTGACATTCGTAAATGTTCCATCTCCATTGTTGCGATACAATTGATCATTATTAGGTGCCGATCCATCGGTAACTTTGTTACGCCACGAGCTTGGAATTTCTTTGTTTAGAATATTATTTAGAACATATAAATCCAGATCGCCATCCAGATCATAGTCGAGAAAGGCAGCATTCATTGAATAGCCGTTTTCTGCAACTCCAAATTTTTCGGCCTGTTCTTCAAATATCGGAACTCCATCTTTCAAGCCCTGATGAATGAAAAGCGAATTGATCCTTTTTGCCGGGTCTTTCTTCATGGTAGCACAGACGTAGATATCGGGCCACCCGTCAAGATTTACATCGGCTATAGCAGTGCCTGTGTTCCATTTTTGTGAAGATTGAATCCCAGCTTGAGTTGAAACATCTTGAAAAGAGAGTTTTCCTTTATTAAGATATAAGCGATTGGGAACCATGTTGCCGGAAAAGAATACATCTGGAAGACTATCTTTATTAAAGTCGGCAATAGCTACAGCTCCCCCATTGTAGATATATTCTTCGGTGAGAATATTAAATGTATCGCTCTCAAATATCTGGTTATTAAAATCAATTCCGCTCTGAGTAGGTGGCACCAGTCGAAAGAGATGCTTCTCTTCTTTTGAGCAAGAAAAAAATTGGCCTGCCAGCAAACAAAGGCCGAGTGGAAAAAATTTACGAGTTATCATGGGCTTAAAATTAAAGAGACTTTCCGGTTACCGGAAAGTCTCTTTGAAAGAATACAATTAATTTAAAAAACTATCTACCAGGATTTTGCTTGAGTTTACCACGGCTGGCGTCAATTTGTAGCTGTGGAATCGGATAATATTCATCTACACCAGCTTGGAAAGATGCTCCTTGATACATTTGCTTTCTGATTGCACCTTCATACGCAAGGAAGGCGTCAATTGTCGGTTTGGCAATGCCCCAGCGAACCAAATCAAAGAAGCGATGACCTTCCATTCCTAACTCAAGCTTGCGCTCAAAACGGATTCTTAGCAAGGCTTGATCTTTGGAACTAAAATCACTAGCACTGTAGAGGCTTATGGAATAGCTCGCTGCAGGACCGGTTCCTGTAACATTCTGAACAAAACCATCTGCATTGGCCGCACGTTGGCGAAGTTTGTTGACATTTGCTAAACCAAGATCACCATTTCCTGTTTCTGCCTGGCATTCTGCAGCTAACAAGAGTATCTCAGCGAAACGGATCATGCGATAACCATTCGCAGTCCAGCCACTTGTCCAGTTTCCTACTTCTGTGTTCGTTCCTTCTTGAGATTTCCTATAAACCTGTTTCTTGGGGCTATAAGGGCCTGCATAATTCTGATCGCGTATCCAGTCACGACCTGTGTGTGGGCCCCAATCAAAATATGGAATTCCTCTACGTCCTACCGTCCAATCCAAACGAGGATCCAGCGGCCCGGCATCAGGAACAAACGCATCCGTTACATTTAGGCCATCATCGTTCTTTACCGCATTAGCCGGAGCATTATATGAACCATCCAATAAGGGCTTTCCACCAGAAGTTCTAAACGAGTTTACGAATTCAGATGTTGGTTGGAAGAACCCACAACAACCTCCAGGACTGCCTCCGGACTTGTAGGGGAAGTTAAGTACTTCACCCCAGCCGCCATTCCATCCTTGCGATCCATCATTCACCGAATATTGAATCTGAAATACTGATTCCTTATTGTTGTTGTTTGCGATATCAAAAACATCACCAAATTTATCCATCAGTCCAAACTTGGTTCCAGTTGAATTTTTTCCATTGGCGATAATATCATTAAGCACTGGGAGTGCTGCCGCGAACTTCTTCTGATACATCAATGCCTTGGCATACATGGCCGCGGCCACCCATTTATTGATCCGGCCAATTTCAGGAAATTTTTCACCCAAGTTGTCATAACCAAACTTAAGATCTGCCTCAATTTGCGGCCAAATGTCCTGATCATTGCTAACATTAAAGTCCTTAACGGTTTCATCCAAATAGGGAACAGTGTTCCACATTCTCTTGGCCTCAAAATGGTAGTGGCCACGCATGGTGCGGGCTTGCGCTAAGATAGATAGCTTGTCAGCATCCGTTGCGTCTTTCACGAGTGGAAGGATATTAATGGTAGCATTTGTTCTTGATACTCCATCGTACACAGAG
>JAIENH010000545.1 GCA_019751475.1 Cyclobacteriaceae bacterium | reverse complement strand
AAGATTGCCTTCTGTCTTTTTAATTTTCTGATTGGCTGCAGCCACCGGCTTGTAGTCGGCTACAGCCGCAGAGAGTACAGTAATATCAGCTTGTGGAAAAAGTTGTTGTGATGCCTGATACATCTCTTCAGCTGATGTGACGCGGTGAACCGTGATGCCGGGGTGGCCTGTCTTTTCATGTGTGGGGCCGGTGACCAACTCTACTTGTGCCCCGTTGGCCGCCAATGCTTCAGCTATTGCAAAACCCATTTTACCGCTGGAATGATTTCCTATAAAACGAACGGGGTCGATGGCCTCGTATGTCGGGCCGGCTGTAACAAGGGCTTTCTTACCGGTCAGCTTTTTTTTTTCGGAGAAGAACTGCGCTAAGAATGTGACAATCTCCTCCGGTTCCGCCATCCGGCCCTGACCGACAAGTCCTGAAGCCAATTCACCAGTACCGGGAGTTATCAGGTTATTGCTAAAACTTTGAAGGGTTGCGATATTTTTTTTCGTTGCCGGATGCTGAAGCATGTCAAGATCCATGGCGGGGGCGAATAGTACCGGGCATCTGGCTGAGAGATAAACGGCCAGTAGCAGGTTATCACAAATGCCGTTTGCCATCTTGGCGATGGTGTTGGCACTCGCTGGAGCTACTACCATGGCATCGGCCCAAAGACCTAGCTCAACATGGTTATTCCATTCACCGGTGTCGCTTTTGCTGAAGTGTGTGAGCACCGGGTTTTTTGAAAGCGTAGCAAGTGTGAGAGGGGTGATAAAATCATGTGCTGAAGAGGTCAACAGTACGCGTACTTCGGCTCCTTGCTTCACTAGCAATCGAACCAGAAGTGCAGCTTTGTAGGCGGCAATGCTACCGGTGACACCCAGCAAGATTTTCTTGCCCCGAAGCATGATTACTCAGGCTTAACTACGATCTCGTCAGAGCGCTTGCGATACATCACTTTGCCTTCCATGAACTCGTCCAATGCTGTATTAGTTGGCTTGGGGAGGCGCTCGTAGAATTTGGAGATTTCGATCTGCTCACGGTTTTCAAAAACCTCTTCGAGGTTATCTACCGTGGTAGCGAAATCAGCCAATTTGTTATTGAGCTCTTCTTTGATGTTGATGGCAATCTGGCGCGCACGCTTGGAGATCACCACTACGGATTCATACACGTTTCCAGTTTGAGCGGCAATTTTATCCACATCACGTGTTACTATTGAAGGTTGAGTAGCCATGGTATTACGAATTTTTAGTTGGTTTCAATTTAGAAAGTTGATTTCGACTGTCAGTGTACATTTTCTCAGCTTCTTTCAGGTAGATGCTGTTGGGAAAATTGTCTACCAACTCCTGATAAAAAGCGATAACAGAGTTGTAGCGTTCCACTTGAAGCTTTTGAAAACTTTGAACAGCCAGTTTGTACTCGGCTACCACTTTGAGGTAGGCAAGCTCTTCCAGGAATTTTGAGTCTGGAAAATTCTTTTTGAAGTTATCGAATGCAATGACAGCCGCTTTGTAGCTCTTTATTTTCAAATACTGCTTGGCATTGTCGTATCCCTTCTGTTCGAGTTTTTGTTGGCTGGAGGCAATAACCTCTATAGCCTGATCACGAAATTTGCTGTCGGGAAACCGATTCAAAAAGTTTTGCATGGCATCCATTGCCTCGATAGAACTTTTCTGGTCGCGATTTGAATCAGGGGAAGCCACATACAATGAATAGGCGTACATAAAAGCTGCTTCTTGTGCCAGCGAGCTCCGTCCGTAAGTTTCGAAGAAGGTCTTGAACTGGTTAGAGGCAAGCAAGTACGTCTTTTCGTAGTATTGGCAATAGGCCAGGTAAAATTCCACCTTTTCACCTTCTGGAAGGCCCCGCACTACCGGCAAAATCTCCTCAAAGAGGATAGCAGTGTGGTAGTAGTCCTTTTTGTTGTAATAGTTCAATCCGGCCTCATACTTAATACGCCAGTCTTCGCTTTTCTGAATCTTGCGGAATTTGCTGCAAGACACCACAAAGGCGAGGATCAAGATCGCTGTAAGTCCGGTAAATACTCTTCTCACCATAAAATAAGGGCGCAAATATACGATTCAGCCCACGAATAGGAAATTCAACTAAAAACGGGATTTTAGGTCTGGTTATTTTCTGACAATGAGTTTCCGTGTAAGAACACCCACATTGTCAAGGTAAACGGTATAGAAATACACTCCCGATGCGAAGTCATCTACAGGGATTTTGATTTTGTTCTCAAAGCTGGGCAATTCATAGTTCCCCACAGGGCTTCCCAGGATATTGTGAACTACCACTTTTGCTTTCATCGATTCCGTATGTACTTTATAATCAATGAATGCCTGGTCGACCACGGGGTTGGGATATACGTCATGGATGGTGATGTCTTTGGATTGAAAAACGAGCGATTTTCCTGGCTTTTCATCCACTGATAAGGAAAACGAATGCTCAAT
>JAIENH010000025.1 GCA_019751475.1 Cyclobacteriaceae bacterium | reverse complement strand
TGGCCAGTGAAGGCAACCGCCCCAAGTTGGAAGCTGGCGGAAAAGAATTGAATTGCGAAGGCATGTACCTCATGCCAGGCTTTGTGGATATGCACGGTCACATCGGTGGCGGGCAAGCTCCCATAGCCGAGTACGTCTTTAAACTTTGGATGGCCCACGGCATCACTACCATTCGCGACCCAGGTTCCGGCAATGGCATTGATTGGGTGCTGGATCAAAAAAATAAAAGTGCACAAAATCAAATCACCGCCCCCCGCATCAAAGCCTATGTAACGTTTGGCACTGGATCTAAAGAAGCCATCCGCACACCCGAGATGGCGCGGGCATGGGTGAACGAAAACAAACTGAAGGGTGCTGATGGAATTAAATTTTTCGGTGCGGCACCCGAGATCATGGATGCTGCCCTGCGCGAAAACAAACGCATAGGCCTTCGCTCTGCTTGCCACCACGCGCAATTGGGTGTGGCCCGCTGGAATGTGGTACAGTCGGCCGGGGCCGGACTCACAACGATGGAACACTGGTACGGTTTGCCAGAAGCCATGCTCACCAGTTCCAGCATTCAGAACTATCCACTCACTTATAATTACTCCAATGAACAAAACCGTTTCGAAGAAGCTGGTAGACTGTGGAAGCAAGCCGCCCCACCCTACTCCATCAAATGGAATGCAGTGATGGATACGTTGCTGAAACTGGATTTTACATTAGACCCCACCTTCGATACCTATGAAGCTACACGTGACTTGCACAAAGCGCGCAGGCAAGAATGGCATGAGACGTACACACTGCCGCAGTTATGGGCGTTCTATCAACCCAATCGCGTAGCCCACGGATCATTTTGGTTTTCATGGGGCACCGAGCAAGAGGTAGCGTGGAGAGAAAACTTTCGGTTGTGGATGACATTCGTAAACGAGTATAAAAATCGCGGAGGGCGTGTCACAGCCGGATCAGACAATGCATTTATCTTTCAGCTATATGGGTTCGGTTACATCCGCGAACTGGAACTTTTGCGTGAAGCAGGTTTCCATCCCTTAGAAGTGATTCGATCGGCCACACTCTATGGTGCGCAGGCATTGGGAATGGATAAAGAAATTGGAAGCGTAGAGATTGGTAAACTCGCAGACTTTGCCATCGTTGATCAAAATCCACTGGAAAATCTGCAAGTGCTCTACGGTGTGGGAGCCATCAAACTCATGGACGACAACAGTGTGAAACGCGTGGGAGGAATTAAATACACCATCAAAGACGGTATCATCTACGATTCGAAAAAACTTCTGAGCGATGTGAAAAAGATTGTAGACGATGAAAAGGCAAAGTCAGGTTTTGTATTGAAACAACCCGGCATGAACTAAACCTGATTACGCAATGAGGAGTAATTTTTTATGTCTTTTGGTTATCATTTTAGCATCCTGCTCAACCAAGACCGAAAAGGCATCGGCACCGGTGGTTGTCTCTTTGTTGGGAAAATCTTACTACGAACCAGAGCGATCGCCCAGTCAGCAAGCAAAGCTTGACAGCGCCCTTACGGTTGCCAAAACCAATTGGGAAAAAGATCCTTCGGAGGAAAACTACATTTGGTATGGCAGGCGACTCGGTTACTTGCTGCGGTTTCAGGATGCCATTGATGTCTTTACTGAAGGAATTGCAAAATATCCCAACTCACCGAAGTTGTACCGGCATCGCGGCCATCGTTACATTTCCATGAGATTGTTTGACCGTGCGATTGATGATCTGTCGAAGGCCACTACATTGCAAACGCAAATTCCATGGCTCGAGATGGAGCCTGATGGTGTGTCCAATAAAATAAACAAACCGCTATCGTCCACACAGTTTAATATCTGGTACCACCTCGCGCTGGCTCATTATCTGAAGGGAGACTTCAATAATGCCATGAATGCCTACTACGAATGCCTTAAGACTTCTGATAATGATGACCTTCTCATAGCATGCGTAGATTGGATGTACATGACGTACCAGCGAATGGGAAGAAAGGAAGAAGCCGCCTCCATTCTTGGAAATGCACATGACGGGATGAACATTATCGAAAATGATTCGTACTACCTGCGGTGCAAGATGTATCAAGGCAAA
This sequence comes from Cyclobacteriaceae bacterium, assembly GCA_019751475.1. Taxonomy (GTDB): domain Bacteria; phylum Bacteroidota; class Bacteroidia; order Cytophagales; family Cyclobacteriaceae; genus ELB16-189. The sequence continues at coordinate 337 of JAIENH010000025.1, read as the reverse complement.
CTCCCACCCGACTCCCTGCTGCACACCGATGCCAATGCTGCGGATGCTGATCTTAACCTGGCCACGCAAGGCTATGGCGTAGGCAACTGGTATTTATACAACGGTGACTCAGCCCGCGCCAAGGCTATCTTTGAAAAGGTAGTGGCAGGCAAAAACTTTGGTGCCTTTGGCTTTATCGCAGCCGAAGCCGAGTTGGCGCGCTGGTCAGTTAAATAGCGGCAGTTCTTCTTCTTGTAGAGAGCTTTGAAAAACCTGCTATAAAAAAATCACTGTTGTCCGACTAAAGTAGTAAAAGGGTGGTTTTAAGGCCACCCTTTATTATGTCATTTTTGTAGTG
>JAIENH010000758.1 GCA_019751475.1 Cyclobacteriaceae bacterium | reverse complement strand
GACAGCCAGCAATCCCACGCAAGTGGCCGCCTACTTAAATAAAATAAAAGAGACAGAAGCTATGCCCTTCAATGCGCTGTGGCGAAAGGAACTGCTACACTTGAGCGGTGGTATCAACGCGGGTGAGCCTGTGGTATTTCGGCAATATGTGGATGGCTTTAAATCGGTAGCGGAAGATGTTTTTCTGGGTGGGAAAGTGGAGACCATCTCGAAGCAAACGCTGAATGTAGAGTTGATCAACGTGAAAGATCAGGTAAACAAAGGGCTTGACCTAATCACGTTCTTCGGCCACTCAGGCCCCGGCACCATTGATATTGACATCGGCTATGTAAGCGACCCAACGCTGGGCTACAACAACGCAGGAAAGTATCCAGGCTTTTTGATAAACGGGTGCAATGCGGGGCGCTTCTATGACAACCGCGTCACCTTTGGAGAAGATTGGATGCTCACCACGAATAAAGGCGCGAAGTCGTTCATTGCACACAGCTCCTTCGGATTTACTACTTCGTTGAAACAATACTCCGATATTTTTTATGCGGTGGCGTATGGCGACTCAAGCTTTATCGGCAGAGGCATAGGGGAGATTCAAAAAGAAGTAGCGCGAAGATATCTTGCAGCTACAGGTGCTAACATAGGAACCATTACGCAAGCACAGCAGATGGTATTGCTGGGCGACCCGGCTGTGCCCCTCTTTGGTGCGCGCAAGCCCGATTACGAAATCAATAATGGATCGGTGTCTATTGTTTCGCTTGACGGAAAACCCGTTACAGCTCAATCAAGTTCTTTTGCCGTGGAGATGAACGTACGGAATTTTGGTCGTGCACTTTCTACTCCGTTAAAAATCCGACTCACACGCAGACTAAGTGACAACTCAATTAAAACATACGACTCCACTTTTAGCGCGGTGCTGTACAACGGCACATTTCAGTTTATCATTAAGAATGGGCGCAATCCCAACGAGTTTGGAAACAACAGTTTTGAAGTGCGCCTGGATCCCGACCAGGCGATTGGCGAATTGAATGAAGCCAACAACATTGCGACCATCAATTTTTTCATTCCCTTGAAGGGAACAAAAAATCTTTTTCCTGCTGCCTACTCTATTGTGAATAAAACCGCTGTTGATCTTGTTTTTCAAAACACGGATATACTGGCAGGCCCTCGCTCCTTCCTGCTGGAGATGGACACCGCTTCCACTTTTGATAGTCCCTACCTCAAGCGACAGGTGCTCACACAAAAAGTGCTAGCCACGTTGGCTGTCAATCTGCTGTCCACCGATTCGATGGTGTACTATTGGCGAACGAAGTTTGAAAAGCCGTTTGCGGGTGAAAGCAATGAGTGGGCCACATCATCATTTATTTACATAAAGAATGGTGGCGAAGGCTGGGCCCAATCGCAGTTTCCACAATTGGCGGAAGCCACGGTAGAAGGATTAGTAAAAGACCCGCAGATCAAGCGATTAAAATTTATTGAAACACTTTCCACCGTTGAGCTTCGCACATTTGGCAGCGCCAGCACCACGCCCTTCACACAAGTCTCGCTGAAAATCAACCAGGAAGAGTTTAACGTAGCCACGCAGAATGTGCAATGCCGCAACAACACGTTGAATCTTATTGCCTTTGATAAAAATTCCACCTCACCCTACGTAGGCGTGCCTACTTCATTCTTTGACAGGCGATCGTGCGGACGGGCACCCAAAGTGATCAACAGCTTCACCACGTCCGAACTAGAGACCGGCACAGGCATTGACCTGGCACAATATGTCGCCAACATTGCTGCGAATGACTCAGTCGTGATTTTTTCGATTGGCGATGTAGGCTATGCTTCGTGGTCGGCTGGTGTTAAGTCGCTGCTGGGTCAATTTGGTGTTGGCATTAACCAGATGAATGGCGTGCAGCCGGGTGAACCGTTTGTGATTTTTGGAAAGAAGGGTGCCTCGTCTGGTTCGGCTAAAATCTTCCGCCCTACACAGACTCCTGTCAATCAACAAGAAGTATTTGTCAGCAAAACTATCACAGGCCGCTTTTCCGATGGCTCCGTTATTTCATCCATTATCGGACCTGCTCAGCAGTGGTCACAACTGGTCACGCGATTCACGGAAGTGACACCTAACGACACGGTGAGCATTGATATCACCGGCATTAGCCTCAACGGCAGTGAGACAATTCTCAAAACAAAATTGAAAGGTGATCAAAGCCTGGCCGATATTGATGCAGTCCGTTATCCATTTCTAAAACTGACCCTGCGCTTGCGCGATCCAGTAGACCGAACAGCGGCCCAATGGAAAAAATGGATCGTGACCTACACACCGATGGCCGAAGGTCTCTTGACATTCGCTCCTCCTGCCACGACCCAACGCGTGCAGGAAGGTGAGCCGTGGAGAGTACAGTATGGCTTTACCAATATTTCGTCACGATCGTTT
>JAIENH010000330.1 GCA_019751475.1 Cyclobacteriaceae bacterium | reverse complement strand
GCCCCAGTTCCAACAGGCCTTTATCCAACAAAAGAAAACCATTTAAGAAAGGCGGTGGTCGCGGTGCAGATGATGCCCCGCGAAGCTTCTCCAGATCAAAGCGTGATGATCGCGATGATCGGTCAAGTGCTCCTAAACGTCCCTATGCATCGAAGGGAGGATCGTTTCAAAAGCGCGATCGTAACGAAAGTTCTGACCGGCCCTTTCGCAAGGATTTTAATCGTGACGGAGCCCCTGAACGCAAGCCACGGTTTTCAAAAGCAGGTCCGCCACGCGACTTCAAAAAACGTGAGGATGGTGAAGGCGGATACAAACGTCCCTTTGCGACAAAGGGTGGATCATTTCAGAAAAGAGACCGTGACGATCGCAAGACCGATCGTTCATTTAAAGGAGGAAATGATCGCAACGATTCAGGAGAAAGAAAATCCAGACCCTTTTCAGCCAAAGATCCAGGCGGGTTTACAAAGCGAGATGACCGCAGCCAAGGTGATAAAAGAAGCCCGGGTGGCTTTACGCGAAAAAAATTTAGTGATGAATCATCTGACCGCGAGCGACCCCGCGAACGGAAGTCATTTGTAGAGTCACGGCTGGAGCGCCAACGCCAGGCTGTGTCAAATCAAGAGCCAGTGGCAGCACCTGCCCAGGATGATTTGATCAGGCTTAATAAATTTATTGCGAATAGTGGTGTGTGCTCACGAAGAGAGGCCGATGATCTGATCACAATGGGTTTGATCACCGTGAATGGTAAATCTGTTACCGAGCTGGGTTATAAAGTCAAGCTTACCGATGATGTACGCTACGAAGGCAAGCGACTTAAAGCCGAAAAGCCTGTCTACATTTTATTGAATAAACCCAAAGGCTATATCACCACTACAGACGATCCACAGGAGAGGAACACAGTGATGCAACTGATTCATGGCGCTTGTAAAGAGCGTGTGTGTCCAGTGGGCCGGTTAGACCGAAATACGTCAGGTTTATTGTTGCTCACAAACGATGGTGACCTTACTGACAAACTCACACACCCATCTTACAACGTCAAGAAAATTTATAAGGCTGAACTTGATCGGCCTCTCACCAAAGCAGACTTTCAAAAAATTCTGGATGGTGTGCGCCTCGAAGAAGGCAAGGCATTGGTGGACGACTTGGCCATTGTTTCGGATGATGCAAAGACAGTAGGACTTGAAATTCATATTGGTTGGAACCGGATCGTGCGAAGGGTTTTCGAAGCGCTTGGCTATGAGGTGGTAAAGCTTGACCGATCGGTATATGCTACGCTTGATAAGAAAGACTTGCAGCGCGGACATTGGAGATTTTTGCGTCAAGATGAAGTCGTGCGGCTGAAGCATTTTCAGTAAGCCTTCTGGTTATTTCGATTTTTTTTTCTAACATCACTTCCAATCTGGCTGCACCATGCGAATAGGCATTCACGGAAGGGATTTTCAGCAAAAGTCATCGCGCTTTATTGAGCGGGTGCTCACGTTGCTGGGCCGGCACAAGGCCGAGATCTTTGTTTCTTCCAAATTTCAAAAACACTTTAAGTCCAATCTGGACTTTAAAATGAAAGTGTTTGATCATGGCGATAGTCTCAAAAATTTAGACGTGTTTATTTCCCTTGGCGGGGATGGAACGCTGCTGGAATCGGTGACGTACATCGGCAAAAGCGAGACACCCATTCTTGGTGTAAATACAGGCCGGCTCGGTTTTCTTGCCACTATCAGCCGGGAAGAAACGGAAACGGCTCTTGAAAATTTAGTGAAGAAAAACTACACCGTAGATGAGCGGATTATGCTTAAGCTGGTGTCCGATCCACCATTGTTTTCGGGCTTGAGTTTTGCCTTGAATGATTTCACGATTATGAAAAAAGACACGTCATCTATGATCACCGTACACGTATCGGTAGATGGAGAACTCCTTAACTCCTATTGGGCAGATGGTGTGATTGTGTCTACGCCTACTGGGTCAACTGGTTACTCCCTGAGTTGCGGTGGCCCGTTGGTTTTTCCGGAGTCCGAGAGTTTTGTGGTCACCCCGGTAAGCCCCCACAACCTTACAGCCCGGCCTATTGTAGTGTCCGATACGTCAGAGTTAACCTTCAAAATTGAAGGCAGGAGCAAGAAATTCCTCGTTTCGCTTGATTCCCGCTTTGAAGCGGTCGATGAAAGCGTGAAGCTGAAAATCAAGAAAGAGCGGTTCAAAGCCCACATTATACAACTGCCCGGCCAGCACTATTTTAAAACACTACGGCAAAAGCTAAACTGGGGCCTCGATATCCGGAACTGACCAAACGGGTGTTTGGCGATTACTTCGATAAGTGTTATTGTATCAACCCGTTACCTGACATTTGATAATTTCTTACATTTGCTATTCGTCAACCTCCGATTTATGAGAAAAGTCTATCTG
>JAIENH010000105.1 GCA_019751475.1 Cyclobacteriaceae bacterium | reverse complement strand
AGTCGCAACCACCGGCAACCACCATCGACGGCATCATTGCTGGAAAAAAGATTACAGGTACGTCCACCGAACTTACGCACATCGAGCTAGATCGCAGGGCGCTTACCGATCCGTTGTTTGATTTGCAGTTGACGACATTGCCTACTGGCAACAACAATACCATTACTGTGCGTTTATCGATGACAGCCAGGAAGGCTGTTAATACTCCACTTATTGCACAGGTTGCCTTGGTGGAAAACCAGACAGGTACATTCAAAAATGTGTTGCGAAAGCAGCTCTTTGGTGCCGATGGAGAAACAATTACATTACCATTCAATGTTAATGACAACGTTAGCCGTCAGAAAGATAACATTGAAATTAACGTACCGATTACCAATCCATCGCAATTGACGTTGATTGGCTATGTGCAAGATAAAAACACGAAAGAGATTTATCAAAGCATTGTAGTGCCTGCACCAACGCTGCAGGGTGCCGTAGTAGTAGGAGTAGAGCCTGATCCGCTTAAGTCGACTACCCTTAATGGCATCGCAATCTATCCTAATCCGGCAAACGGTTCCTTCAATTTTGGATTACCAGATAATACTACCTCGGAAGGCTTTACCTGGAAGCTGCTTGACCAGCGTGGCATCACGGTTGAATCGGGTGATTTTTCAAATCTCATCAATAACACGAAGTCTGTAAATGTGTCAGGCCTCGCCAACGGCATTTACTTCATCACCCTTTCCGGCCCGGGCGGATCAGTAGTCCATCGCAAACTCGTTGTGATGAATCGCAATTAAGTATGAATTGCTGAAGGCGTTATTCAGTTAATTGAGATCAGAACCTGACTTGAATCTGGGAAATATTCAAAAGGGGATAAATACTTACATCCTGGAGTAAATCGTTACAAATTGGCTCACATTTAATTCTTAATAGTTTCGATTATGGTAAAAGAGTTGGAGGCACTATCGAGTGTTGAATTGGAGTTAATGGCCAAGTCTCCTTTGCTTGTCTGTATACTCGTGGCAGGTGCTGACGGTGAAATCGACAATAGTGAATTGCGTGGTTCGGTGGAGTTGGCATTGAAAAAGAAAAAGATCACGAAAGGGAACCTGGCAGAATTTTATAAATTGGTGGCTGAAGATTTTGAAGACAAACTCAAGATGGTTATCCAAAGCTTGCCCATAGAATCAACACAACGCAACCCACTAATCTTTGAAGAATTGGCTCAACTCAATCAGATTTTTGCAAAGATAGATAAGTCATTTGCCGGAGAGTTTTATAAGAGCCTTCGCTACATCGCTCAACATGTGGCCGAATCTTCAGGTGGCATACTTGGTATCAAATCCATTGCTGAAGAAGAAAAGAAATGGGTAGAACTTCCTATGATTAAGGCTCCGGCATAGTGGCTACCGGCAGTTCTTTCTTTGGGAGTTCGGTGGTGCCCTTCCGCTTAGTCTTTATCATGTGGCTCGTATTCAGCATTGAGTTTTTCAATGGTATTGATCTTGGCTGGCTGGGTATTCGTCCGCGCACATTTACAGGGCTTATCGGTATTTTCACTGCACCGTTGATACATGGCAACCTGGCCCACTTACTCTCCAACACCTTGCCTTTACTCTTTCTCGGTTCGGTTATCTTCTTTTTCTACGAGCGCATCGGTGGCATTGTGTTCTTTCGATGTTACATCATTACCAACACGCTGGTGTGGCTGCTGAGTCCTCGCGTGTCGTATCATATTGGTGCTAGTGGACTAGTCTATGGACTTTCCGCATTTTTGATTTTCTTTGGCTTTATCAGAAAAGATTTCTGGTCGTTGCTCATTTCAGTTATCGTATTTCTTATGTATGGAGGTATTTTTTACGGAGTATTACCAACGGATCCACGGGTATCATGGGAGTCGCACCTGGCAGGGGCGGTGGTAGGTATATACACGGCATTTGATTTAAAGAATACGAGGCGATTAATTTGACTCCATGGACGCGTCAGCTCGTAAAATCCTTTCCGATCTAAAATCTAAAAAGTATGCGCCTGTATATCTTCTACAAGGTGAAGAGACCTTTTATATTGATTTGATTTCTAATTACATAGAGCAAAATGTATTAAGTGATGCTGAGAAGGGTTTTAACCAGGTTGTAATTTATGGAAAGGAGTCTCCGGTAAATGTTATTCTAACACATGCCAGACGATTTCCCATGATGGCTGATCGCCAGGTGGTGATTGTTCGAGAGGCTCAGGACATACCCGACCTGGCAAAAGAAACGGGCCAAAAGCTATTGTTAGACTACTTTACACGACCCGTGCCCAGCACACTTCTCGTCTTGTGTCATAAGTACAAAGCGCTCGACAAGCGAAAGGAGTTAGGCAAGAAGGCAGAGCAGTTAACTACTTCTCTCACATTCAAGAAGCCTTACGAA
>JAIENH010000061.1 GCA_019751475.1 Cyclobacteriaceae bacterium | reverse complement strand
TCTTAAAACGACTCTTGGTTTTCTTTCAGGAATTCATAGGCAAAGCGAAGGCCCCATAGAATGATCATGAAGTAGCCGAAGATGCGGCCCTCAGGCAAATTGATTTTATGCTTCCACCAGATGAAAAACAAAAAGAGAAAAAGTGCTACGCAGGAAATGGACTCGTATAACTGTGCCGGGTGGCGTGAAATGCCAAACGTATTCACCCGTGCCATTACTTGATTAGTTTTTTCATCGCGAATGGTTTGGAATTGGATGGCGCTATTGGCAGGCTCGTCTACAAATTCCGACAGGTAGAAAAGAATATTCTTCACTTCACTGCGTACATAAAAACCAGCATCCTGTTCGCTTATACCTGGCTTGAAAAAGATAAAAAGTTTGATAGGTACTCTGCCATTCGCACCGATCGGCAGATCTGTATTCTTTTCAGCTGTCACGCTCTTCACCAAATTGCCGGCTTTATCTTTATCACCTTCAATAGCTTGTGTTACTCGATTGATAAACACTACTCCCGTAGGCGAGTCAGTGGGTTTACCTAAAATCTCTGAATTGAAATAATTACCCATGCGAATCAGCGCGCCCGTAAGTGCCACGAGAATCACGATGCGATCGAGTACCTGAAGATAATTTTGGCCTGGCTTTTTCTTACGCGAATACAACCAGAGCGCAAACAAAATCCCGAAAGCACCCCCGTGGCTGGCTAGACCTTGAAGTCCGGTAAATTGAAACTCCGGACTAAACTCGAATGGAAGAAAGATGCTAAGCGGGTCTGTCCAAATCAGTTCGGGTTGATAGAATAGCACATGACCGAGGCGGGCACCAACGATGGTGGCCACCACCATATAAATAGTCAGTGTTTCCACATCTCGTTCAGGCTTGCCCTCCACGCGGTGGATGTAGTAAAGAATCTGCTGGCTTATTAGAAAGCCAAGCGCAAACAACAGACCGTACCAACGCAGGGTAAAAGGGCCAACTGAGAATATTTCAGGACTTCCGTTCCAGATAATGTAGTGGAGAATGGACAATATGGACATAGTTTATCAAGCTATCAGGGCGCAAATATAGGCTGAAAGTCAGGGTGGGCAAGAGCTGGCGCGATGTACTATTTGTTAATCTAATGTATCAATTTCCTGGGCCTGTGTCCTCACAGGCCGAAACAAATGCCGCAGGTTGAATGTGGCTTGTGCGGACACAAGCCACAGAAGGGGTATCTAATTATAGTTTGAGCATGAACCTAAACCTAAAAAATAAAGTCGCACTGATTACGGGTGCTAGCAAAGGCATTGGTGAAGGTATAGCCATTGCACTGGCCGCCCAAGGTGCATTCGTTGTGATTAATTCGCGTAAGCAGGAAGAGCTGGGATTGGTGGCGGGAAAAATAAAAGCCGGAGGCGGTGAGTGTCTCGCCATCGCTGCCAACACAAGCGACATTACCACGTGTAAAGCACTGGTAGACAAGACCGTGGCTACCTACGGTGGGCTGGACATACTGGTGAATAATGCAGCGGCCAATCCCGTGTTTGGACCAGTAGTGCAAACGGAAGAATGGGCCTACGACAAAATCATGAGCGTGAATGTGAAAGCTCCCTTCGAACTTTCTAAGCTTGCCTATCCACACATGAAGCAACGTGGGGCCGGGTCGGTGATCAACATCAGTTCAATAGCCGGTGATACGCCAGACCCCGGGCTCGGCATCTATTCTGTTTCCAAGGCTGCTCTCAACATGCTCACAAAAGTAATGGCAAAAGAATGGGGGCCCGATAATATCCGTGTGAATGCCATTTGTCCTGGTCTAATCAAAACGAAATTCTCGCAAGCTCTCTGGCAAGATGAAGCGATGCTCAAAAAGTTTATGAAGTTGGTGCCAATGGGTCGTATGGGCACGGTAGGTGAAATCGCTTCGCTGGCAGTCTTTCTAGCTTCGGATGCTTCTGCTTACTGCACCGGATCGCTATTCACCGCAGATGGAGGAACGACAATTTAAAGCTGAACCTCTATCCTACTCAACCTCGGCTGGTTGTCTGTTGTTGAGGAAAATCATTCCAATTACAAAACAAACGCTCGCCACCAGTATGGGATACCAAAGCCCTGCCAGCGGGTCTGTGCTTTGTGTCGTTAGGTAAGTCGCGATAAATGGCGTGAGCCCACCAAAGACACCGTTGCCAATATGATAAGGCAACGACATGGACGTGTATCGAATGCGAGTCGGAAACAGCTCAACAAGAAAAGCAGCTATCGGCCCGTAGGCCATGGCCACAAAAGCTACTTGTAGCAAAACAAGAAGTGCCATTGTCAAGAAAGCTGACTGGGCAAGTCTTGTTTCTTTTTTTACAGGGCCGGGTTTTCCCTGAGCATCTTCTGCAAACGACTCAACGAGTGTTGTGCCATCGGTATA
>JAIENH010000664.1 GCA_019751475.1 Cyclobacteriaceae bacterium | reverse complement strand
TTGGAGGTTTCCATAAGTTTAAAAAATTTGGTCCCTCAAAATTAATCCTCCCTGCGACATTTTGGAATACACCCACCTCAGTTCTCCACTGACACAGACCAGATCAAATTAATTACCTTTGATCGATATGTTCTTGAAACGCATGTTTCCTTCGAAGTGGTTGGTGTCAGCAGCGCTGCTGCTCATGCTGCTTTCCCTTTCGGGGAATGAGGTTTCAAGTCTGCGGTTTCAAAAATCACTGCCCCAGACAGAACAACAACTACGGCAAACTCAGCCGAAGCGTTTTCTGTCGATTACGTATTTCAATTCTCAACAAGAGCGTCTCACGCCTGATTCAACTTTACCGAAACAAAATCTCGCAGCACTTCGGCAAACTGCTTTGGAAGTCGCAGTTCAGATTCGATGCAACCCGCAGTCCACATCCTCATTCACGCGATTGGATACTATACTGATAAGCGCTCATCGTGCACGTTCTGAATACTTGCGCCTCTCGCAATTCTCCTGAGGGTAAACCCTCATTGCCGATCCGGCATTCTCTTGAAGGCATCTCTAAAAACCCTTGCAGTCATACCGGACTTGTTCCGGTATCCGCTTGTGCAATGGTAAAATCGAGATTCCGGCTCAAAGGCCGGAATGACGTTTCACTACTCATGGGGTTTTAGAGATGCCATTTAAATCAAATTAATCAATAGCATTCCTTTTCGGGGATGTAATCCTGCATTTCATGAAAAAAATAAAAAAGGCTATTCGTCTTTTCCTATTGGTCATCCTTATACTTCTTGCAGCGATGGGTATCGGCATTAGCGGAAATGTGATTCTAACCAGCCGTGAACCGTACCGTGACGCAGAGATTCGAACCGAACAAGTAGATAAAAAAGAAAACGAAGAAGATGGTGAAACGGATGAAGCGAGAACCTAACAATAACACTAACTTGATTATCTATTGTTTACTAAATTGGATTGAATGTCCGTGTCGGGTTCTTGATCATTTCTTTTATTCGTTCGGTTATTTTGCTCCATTCAAATTTTCCGTTTATTAAAAAAATATTTTCAGATAATTGGATTTGAGAAAAAGTGCCCAATGAGCGGATTGCATAGATCTGATCAAGTCCAAATTTTTTATGAAACCCTGCCAGCATCTTTTCCAAGGAAAAATATTCAGACAGAAAAGCAATGTCAACATAATCTTTCAATCTGTTTTGAACGTTGGCAATGGCTTCTAATTTCATAACTGCAATATCTTCCAATCCTGCCATCTTAATGTCGTCCATTAAGAGAGGCGGATTTAAAAAACCACTTTCATAACTAACCAAATCAACCTTCACATGATCGATAAAACCACGAATGGCAATATCGCTAATGGAAGGTAACCTGAAGTGATGTTGAGCAATCAAATAATTAGTTAGCACAGGCTTATCAAACGCTTTCGTGGTGAATAAGTCTATGTCTGCGCTCATGCGGTGGCCGATTTGAAGGGATAATGCAGTTCCGCCAACCAAGATGAATTCAGATAAATTCGGATCCCTCATCAATTCTTGAAGGGTGGTCAGCATTTTTTTTGATACCGTATTGGTGTGCATCCGTTATAATCGAATAGGAACCCCTTGGTGTGGCCATTGATGGGGGTATTTGGTCATGTTCTGGTAGGCCGCTAAATCATAATATGGAATGCACAACACATTGTTAATAAATTCCATGTCTCGTTGGGAAAAGGAAGGTATCTTTTTTATAGTTTCAATGACGCCTTCGACTCCGTACAAATTGAACATTGCATAAAAATCATCACTCGCTCCCCGTTCGATAACCCGTTGTACCACTACAGAAATTTCTTTTAGAAAGTCGAAACGATTCAGGTCGTATTCCCAAAAGAGGTCAGGGTTAATCCGTGCCTGTGCAAAATTTTTGTGGTTATCAAAATACATTTATCAAATTTAGCCAATTGTACCTTAAGCTGAAAAAGTGATCAAATAAACTTTTTAGTAGTTTGCATTACCGTCTCCGCTTTGGAGTGATATGACATGAATCAGAATAGAAATTAAAACACTTCTTGAGGAGGGAGGGTATTGACATCAGAGGAAATTTAATTCTGAATAGTCACGTTCCGTGACGCAGAGATTCGAACCGAACAAGTAGATAAAAAAGAAAACGAAGAAGATGGCGAGACTGATGAAGCGAGAGCGTAACCAATAACGCTAACTAACCATGCGCACAAATGTGCCCATCGGTAAGTGCTTGCCCTGTGCCGAGTGAAGTTGAAATTCTCCGTAGTCAATGGTGCGATCAGGAAAACGAGCAGCAACTACATTGTAACCAACCGTAGCTGATAAGCCGGCTGCGTACAGCGATTGTATAAAAAAGGATGGATTGTCTTCCAACAAGCTGTGGCTCAGTTCC
>JAIENH010000791.1 GCA_019751475.1 Cyclobacteriaceae bacterium | reverse complement strand
GGGAGTGCCGGCTGTTTTGTTTGTGATTATCGGAGCTTATCTCAGCAAGTTTATTGAGACTGCGGTTTTGGAAATCATGCTCGCAATTTTCTTGGTAGCAATCAGCCTTCTGTTTCTTTTTGTAAAAAAATTAGAACTTAAACCTACACTGGCCAACTCCATCGGGGGTGGCGTGCTGGCTGGATTGCTGGCTGGCCTGTTGGGAACGGGTGGAGCCATCAGGGGTATTACCCTCGCAGCATTTCATTTAAAGATGAATGTGTTTATTGCCACTTCAGCCGTGATAGACTTGGCCATTGACGTAAGTCGCAGCGTGGTCTATTCGTGGAATGGATTTGTCCATCGCGATGACCTTTACTTAGTGCCCATCCTGTTGGTGGTTAGTGTAGTGGGTACATACATCGGAAAGCGCATACTTCTGCGCATCTCCGAGGAGCAATTCAAAAAAATAGTTCTCGTGCTGGTGTTAGCTACGGGCGTGTCGATGCTAATACGATTAGCATGGTAGAATTATTTCTTGGGTGGCAATAGTACTCCATCAATCACATATACAATTCCATTGGATGCCGGTACCGTTCCTACGATGTTGGCGCCATTCACGGTGTACTTTCCATCCTTTGCACCAATCGTAATGTTATCCAGGTTTACCTGGTTGATGGTCTGACCGTCTTTCATACTTTCCAGTTTATACACGCCTACTGACACATGGTACTCCAGGATATTACGAAGGGCATCTTTACTTTCAGGCTTGAGCAAACCTTCCACTGTGCCTGCCGGGAGCTTGTCGAATGCGTCATTTGTGGGCGCAAAAACTGTGAAGGGCCCCGCATTGGAAAGCACATCCACATATTCGGCTGCTTTCAGTGCGGTGACCAACGTGGTATGATCGGGAGAACCGACTGCCACCCGCACAATATCTTTTTCAGACACGTCATCTTTCACGGTAGATTGGCCGCCACCCGCGGGCTCACCTACTACTGTGGTTGGTGAACTGGTACTACCTCCACCACAGGAAGCAAGAAAAAGACCTGCGATGACTGAAAAGGCTGGAATCGTTAAAGCTTTCATGGGCAATTGATTTTAATGGTAAAGATTTAAGCATTTAAACAAATCGAATATGATCCTGATCATAAGATTCTCCTTTCGTCAAATATCTTTTTTTACAAATCGTCTCATGGCAATAAGTAAAGGTGCCAACGCCCACAGCGCGAGGAATGCGACCGAATAGATGATACCCAGATCACTTCCAAAAAAATTCTTGTAAAAGGCTCCTGTATATCCCATCAATGCTGATAAATCCAGTTTTAACAATATGATAATACGCGCCAGGTCGATTGGATTGAGGGAAACCAACGTGAGCGTGATTTTCTCCAACGGATAATCGCTAAAACTATAAATCACATACAGCACCAGACCATCATACAGTAAGGTAAAATAGACCCAGCAAAGCAATGCTACGCCAATTGCCTTCGCCTTATCGCGTGTGGAGACCGAAGCGCCTAAGGCTAGCGCCACGAATACAAACGTCAGAAGCAGGCCCGTCAAAATCATATAAAGTGAACTCTCGCTAAAATGAAACAACAGCAGCGGCACGGCTACTCCAATGCCGTAGGCCAAACTCAACGCCAGCGCCAACGAAAGGTATTCAGCCAGATAAATCGTCTTACGGTCAACCGGTTGGGCCAGCAGCAACTCGATAAATTCGTACGAATTAAAAAAATGGATGGTGGTAAAAATGATACTCACCAGCGGCACCATCAACAAGATGATATTCAGAAGGCTCAGCGTGACTTTGCCTGGGTCGCTATCAAGACTGAACATACTGAAGGACACCAGCGCCAAAAAGATTGTGTAGAGTAGCACGAAGCGATTCCGCAAAATATCATACAACACATATTTCGCAATGCGGATCATACAGTATGTGTTTTTGTAGCCCGCTTCATAATGGCAGCAATAGCTTTGGCTAGTTTGATTTCACCCGTCTCTTCTTTGAGCAGATGAATCGCATCGTTGTACAAAATCTTGCCCTCTTCGAGGTAAACTATTTCAGAAGTCAGCTCGTCCAGGTCGCTCATGATATGCGAGGTGATGAGAAACGTGCGCTCGCGTTCACGCTCGGCCAATATTTTTGCTTTGAGTATTTCCACCGCCACCGGATCAAGTCCGGCTGTGGGCTCATCCAGTATCATAATCGGTGCAGAAAATAAAAATGCAAGTGAGGCACTTACCTTTTGGCGCGTGCCGCCCGAAAGTGTGTGCATACGCTTGTCGCGAAGCGCATCTAACTTAAACTCCTTGATAAGATCATCGTCTACTTGCGTAGCCTGCCGCAAGTCGCGCACCATATCAAAGACTTGACCGATCTTCATCTGGTCAGGATAGCGGCCAATTTG
>JAIENH010000795.1 GCA_019751475.1 Cyclobacteriaceae bacterium | reverse complement strand
TCTCTTCGCGATCGTAATAGTAGACTTGCATTCCAAGGTTTTCGGCCAAGACTGAAAGCTGTGCACCGATAATACCATAGCCGATGATGCCGAGTTTTTTGCCACGGATTTCATAGCTGCCTTTAGCGGACTTATCCCATTTACCCTCATGCATCCGGGCCGATTTGTCGGTCATGTTGCGCATGAGCATAATGATTTCGGCAATCGCCAACTCAACCACCGAGCGCGTATTGCTAAATGGAGCGTTAAATACCGCGATGCCTTTGCGCGTTGCTTCCTTCAGATCAATTTGATTGGTGCCAATGCAAAAAGCACCGATAGTCATCAGGCGGTTTGCACTTTCCAGCACCTTGGCTGTCACCTGGGTCTTTGAGCGAATGCCCAACACCGACACGTTTTTAATTTTCTCACACAGCTCTGCTTCTTCGAGGCCGGCAGGGTAGGTCTCTACGGAGAAGCCTTCCGCCTTCATCAGTTCAATCGCCACGGGGTGCACATTCTCCAGCAGCAAAACATTGATGCGATTTTTGGGGTAGGAGATAGCTGTATTGAGTTTGTTCAGGTACAAAAACTCATCGAGACTTGGCGCTACGTGATCGGCATTGTCAACTACTTTTTCGCGCTCTACATTTTCCGTAAAGGCATAAAACTTATTGGCGAGGCCTGAATGCTTGATCTCGTAGTCGGTATAGCCATCACCGATCACGTAAACATCTCCGGGCAGATTCAACCGCTTAAGCGTCTCTGACTTTCCGTGATTGACAGATAGGGGATTTTCACGATCAAAGCATGTAACTTTTCCTCGGGAATCAAACGTGAATTCGTTCGCCAGAATATTTTCAGGCTTCACTCCGTATTCAGTCACTACAGGGCCAATAAATTCGCGAAAGCCATTAGAGATGATGTAGATGTTGTCAGCGTAGGTGGTAAAAAATTCGCGGTTGCGCTTAAACGATTCTGACACCATGGATTTTAATAAATTGACGAGTGCCGGGATATGCTTTTTCTCGGCTTGCAATAGGCTTAGTCTTTTTTCCAGTGATTCACGAAAGGAAATCGTACCGCCCATTCCCTGGCTGGTGATGTCTTCAATCTCTCTTTTTATTTTGTCCTTGTCGGGATGACCGTTCAACGAGATATCAGCCAGCACATCAAAGGCCTCTACTTTCGTAAAGGTGCTATCGAAATCGATTACGAAATACTTATTCAACTTCATGGTTCGCAAAGAAGGTGCAAATGTAAGGCGTAAGGATGTGACTAAAAATCCTTAGACCGCACGTGTTAAGTAGGAGACCAGAGAGAGAGTTATTTCAAACCAAATGGCACCCGCTTTATTGCCAGTTGACCGTTGCTCATGGTCATCAATACGTCTTGCAGACTTCGGATGTCTTCCAGCGGATTGCCGGGCACGAGAATCATGTCGGCATCGTAACCCTTTTCAATCCGGCCGGTTGATTTGCTTACGCCCAGAAGTTCAGAAGCAGTAACAGTAGCAGCCTGAATGGCCTCGAAGTTTGTCATCCCCATCCGCACGTAGTGCTGGCACTCCAGCGATATGCGGCTTGTAGTGACTGAAGTGTATCCGTTATCTGCGCCCGTCACTATTTTGACACCCAGTTCTTTGGCTTTCTTAAACACTCGCTCGGCTTGTGGCATCATGAACTTCCCGCGAAGGTAAAGCACAGGGCCATCATAGTCGCCACCGGGCAGCGTCAGGTCTTCCAGTGTAATGAATGTGGGCACCAGGTAGGTGCCTTTCTCTTTCATGAGTCGCAGTGTTTCATCTGAGAGGAATGTGCCGTGCTCAATGCTCTTGGCTCCCGCCAATACTGCCGCCCTGGCTCCTTCGTCACCGTGAGCGTGAACCATGACGGGCACGTTGCGTTTAGCAGCCTCTTGTACAACCACGCGCAGTTGTTGCTCGCTGTACACCTGCTCACGAGGGTCAGTATCTGGTCGGCCTGCCCGCTCGGTGCCACGGGTCTTAATCACCCTGGCTCCACGATCGATATTGACGCTGACCAGCAACCGTAGTTCCTCATCTGTCTTTACGCCTTTCAGCAGGGGTGCCAACCGCACATCAGCCAGCACTGTTTCTTCCAGGTTAGGGGTCACGTAAACACCCGCGGCCACTACATCCGGGCCGGCTATTTTGCCTTGTTTGGCAAGTTCTCCAATTGATACATCCTGGTAAGCCGAAACCCCGGCCGTTCGCACTGTGGTTACGCCAGCTTCCAGGGCTCTCTTAGCGGAGGCCAGGTTATCGAGATGAGTGTGGGCATCAATCAGCCCAGGCAAAAGGTAGTATCCCTGGCAATCAATTGTTTCGTAGTCGGCAGGGACAGCTTCTTTTGTAGTAGATATTTTTTCAATTTTTCCATATT
>JAIENH010000117.1 GCA_019751475.1 Cyclobacteriaceae bacterium | reverse complement strand
CGATCACGTAGAAATTTCCACCATACGAAACATCAAGCGTAAGTTCCCCCAACTCCGGGCAATCCGCCTGAATGTTCTCGGCTGCCAGGTAGGCTTTCACATTTCTGATCTTGACAGACTTTACTTTTTTGCCTTCCTGTCTATATTCGATGCGTACTAACCCGGCCGGCACCTCGAGATTTAAAACGCCAGGCGTCTTGGGTTCGACAAGTCCTTCTTCTATGGCAATCGTCACTGTACCAATTGTGCCATGACCACACATCGGCAAACAGCCGCTCGTTTCAATAAATAAAACCCCCACATCATTTTTTGGATCGGAAGGTGGATACAGAATGCTGCCACTCATCATATCATGACCGCGGGGCTCAAACATCAGTCCTTTGCGTATCCAGTCGTACTCGCGCAAAAAGTGCTGCCGCTTTTCGCTCATGTTGTTTCCCTGCAATTGCGGGCCACCCTCCGCTACCACGCGAACGGGGTTACCACACGTGTGAGCGTCTATGCATCGAAAGGTATGCTTCATAGTATTATTTATCAGTAAGCAAGTGGCAGTAGGCAACGTTGCATATTGCCAACTGCCTACTGCTTACTTTTTAAATTCTCCGTTATATAATCTCCAAATCCCCAGTGGGTTTTCTTCTTTTAATTCCTCGGGCAACAAGACGTTTGGAAAATTTTGAAATGCTACCGGCCGCACAAAGCGCTTGATGGCATCGGTACCTACGGACGTAAAGCGGGAATCAGTTGTAGCCGGGAAAGGTCCACCGTGCTGCATAGATGGACACACTTCTACTCCCGTGGGCACTCCGTTGATAATCACGCGACCAGCTCTTTCCATGACCAACTCAATCATATCTGCATGGGCTTTCAGATCATCCTCCTCGCCAATGATCGTGGCTGTAAGCTGACCAGGGATTTTTTCGATCGCTACCTTCAACTCGTCAATAGTTTTGGCTGTCACCAGCAAGGAGTACGGCCCGAAGACCTCCTCCACCAAATTGGGATTATTGATAAAATCATTGCCCGAAACTGTAGCCAACGTAGCACTTGCTTGATTCTCTTTTTGTTTCTCCGTTGACTCCGCCAGCAGAGAGACGCCCTTTTGCGCTAACGCTTTGGTGCGATTCTTCGTATAGTTATTTGCAATGCCAGGGTGAAGCATAGTGCCAGGAGCAATAGCAATCATTCGCTCACTCAACTCACGCTTAAATTTTTCAAGACCTGGACTTTGAACACTCAGCATCAATCCGGGATTGGTACAAAACTGACCAACACCTTGTGTAATGGATGCTGCATATTGTTCAGCCACTTTTTCGCTTCTTGCCTGCAATGCACCCGGCAAAATGATGACTGGATTGATGCTTCCCATTTCTGCAAAAACTGGTATCGGCTCTGGCCGTTGAGTTGCATAGTCATACAATGCCTTGCCACCTGAAAACGACCCGGTAAAGCTCACAGCTTTGGTAAGGGGATGCTGCACAAGCGCTTTGCCCGCTTCGAAGGAAGAATCCTGAACATGTTGAAATACATGACGCGGCATGCAAGTTTTATCAATTGCGCGAGCTATGGCGCCTGCCACCATCTCCGAAGTAACCGGATGAGCAGGATGCGCTTTCAGCACCACGGAACAACCAGCAGCCAGGGCTGAGGCCGTGTCCACACCGGCAGTGGAGTAGGCAAAGGGAAAATTGCTTGCGCCAAAAACTACCACGGGGCCCAATGGTATCATCATCTTTCGAATGTCGGGCTTTGGTAGCGGAGCGCGATCTGGAAGAGCCGTGTCCACACGCGCGTCTACCCACGATCCCTCTTTCACCAAAGCAGCAAACTGACGAAGTTGATTGCATGTTCTGCCGCGCTCACCTACCAGGCGAGCCTCAGGCAGGTTAGTCTCCTCCATAGCTTTGGCAATCAACGGCTGGCCCAGCGCCTCTATCTCCGCTGCGATGGCATCCAGGAAAATTGCTTTCGAGCTACCTGAAACCTTGCGGTACTGAACAAAAGCAGCTTGCGACTGCTGCAAAAATAAATCCATGGTTGACATCATGTTGTGCTCGTTTAAATCCACTCCAACTGCGTAACGGTCTGCTCAGCCACAATATCGCCTGTGTGCTTGGTGGCTTTTGGTTCAATCAGCATGATCTTCACTTCTTCGTTGTTAGTCCACGGACGGTGCTCCACTCCTTTAGGGACAATTAATATTTCTCCCGGGCCGGTAGCAATGGTTTTTCCATCACGAAAATCCATCATCAGCGTACCACTGATTACTACAAACAGTTCATCTTCACCATCGTGCTTGTGCCAGATGAGGTCACCCTTCAATTTCGCGAGCTTTACATAGTTGTCATTTAGCTCGCCAATGATGTAGGGATGCCAATGCTCC
>JAIENH010000655.1 GCA_019751475.1 Cyclobacteriaceae bacterium | reverse complement strand
ACCTAACGGAGACAAACAAAGAAGAACTTTTAAAAGAAATCAACATCGCTTCGTTGCGACTGAACAGGCAAGTGGAAAATCTGCTGGGCATGTCGCGGCTGGAATCAGGAGCCATCAAAATCAAAAAAGACTGGGTCGACATCCGAGAATTAATTAATACAGTACTGGGTCAATTTGAGCCCACGTTCAATAACCATAGTGTTAACGTTTCCGCAGCCGAGAGTTTGCCACTGTTCAAGCTCGACTTTGCGCTGATGGAACAGGTGTTGTTTAATCTTGTGAACAACGCCATCCAACACACGCCTGCCGGTTGCTCTATATTAATACATGCCGACTGCGTAGATGAACAGCTCATGCTTGCCATTTCCGATACCGGGAAAGGTTTTCCAGAAAAGGAAATCAGCCGTGCCTTTGAAAAGTTCTATCGCGCGCGCGGCTCGCGGCCGGGCGGCACAGGCTTGGGTTTATCCATTGTGCGCGGATTTGTGGAAGCGCACAGTGGCACCATTGCGTTGCGCAACCTGCCGATGAGCGGTGCAGAGTTTACGATCTACCTACCGGCCGAGTTAACGTACCTTAACAACCTGAAACATGAGTAAGGCAGCGGTATTAATCATTGACGATGAGGCGCAGATCCGGAAGCTGTTGAACATCACGCTCCAGGCAAATGAATTTACCGTTCACGAGGCTACTACTGCAAAAGAAGGATTGGCCATGGTGGCCAATCACCCGCCCGATTTGATACTGCTGGATATCGGGCTGCCCGATCAAAATGGGCACGAGGTGCTCAAGCATTTGCGCGAATGGTACACCAACCCTATCATTATGCTGTCGGTGCAAAGCAACGAGGCCGACATTGTAAGTGCTCTCGACAATGGCGCGAGCGATTATTTGGTAAAACCCTTTCGCACGGGCGAATTGATTGCGCGCATCCGCGCGGCTCTCAGAAAAGTGACCAGTGAAGAAAATCATTCAAAGCTTGAATTCGAAGACGTCTCGATTGATTTTGCACTGCGGTCGGTAAAAAAGAAAAATCAAACTATTAAACTGACTTCGACTGAATACACGCTCCTCGCGTTGTTGGCGAAAAATCAAGGCAAAGTATTGACGCATCACTACTTGTTAACACAGGTATGGGGCCCCTCCTACCGCGAGGAGTCGCAGTATCTACGCGTATTTATTGCACAGCTTAGAAAAAAAATAGAAACCGATCCCAACCGGCCCGTGCACATCATTACCGAGTCGGGTGTTGGCTATCGATTTATAGTATAATCATTCAACCATATTTTTTTTAGGTATGAAATCGATCAAAGGCTCGGACAGGATAACTATTGCCTCTCTGCTGGTGGCACTTGGTATTATTTATGGTGACATTGGTACCAGTCCGCTTTATGTGCTGAAAGCAATTGTTGGCGACAAGCCTATCGATGAAATGCTGATCTACGGAGGGGTGTCGTGCGTTTTCTGGACACTGGTATTGCAAACTACCATCAAGTACATCGTCATCACACTCATGGCCGATAACCAGGGCGAAGGCGGTGTATTTTCATTGTATGCTTTGGTGAAGCGCTACGGTAAAGGTTTGGTCATTCCCACCATCTTAGGCGCCACTACGTTACTGGCCGATGGCATCATCACCCCTCCCATTTCGGTTGCCTCGGCTGTTGAAGGTTTGGAATTGGTGGTGCCTGATTTGCCAACGGTGCCCATCGTCATCGTTATCCTATCATTCCTGTTTTTCTTTCAGCGGTTTGGTACGCAGCGCGTAGGCTTCGCCTTCGGCCCCATGATGCTGGTGTGGTTCACCATGCTTTTTACGCTTGGACTTATGGAAGTGCTCCGTTATCCGGAAATCCTTAAGAGTCTGAATCCTTATTATGCATATCAATTGCTCATGAAATACCCGCATGGGTTTTGGTTGCTGGGTGCAGTTTTCTTGGCAACGACTGGTGCCGAAGCATTGTACTCTGACCTGGGGCACTGTGGAAGAAAAAATATTCGCATCACGTGGATTTTCGTAAAAGTGAGTCTAATCACCAACTATTTAGGTCAGGCCGCCTGGATTATGACTCAAGGTGGCACGGCACTAAATGGTCGCAATCCTTTTTATGAATTGATGCCCAGCTGGTTTCTGATTGCCGGAGTCGTCATTGCAACGGCAGCAGCCATCATTGCTTCACAAGCGCTTATCAGCGGATCGTATACGTTGATCAGCGAGGCCATCAGCCTTAACTTCTGGCCACGCGTAGCAGTCCGCCAGCCCACAGAACTAAAAGGTCAAATCTATATTCCCAGTGTCAACACCATATTGTGGGTAGGCTGTATCATGATGATCTTGTACTTTCAAAATTCTACACACATGGAGGCT
>JAIENH010000140.1 GCA_019751475.1 Cyclobacteriaceae bacterium | reverse complement strand
GTAGTGATTCTCCAGCCGTTAAATTCCTTGGGCGGAATGAGCATAGCAAAATTGGTTTTGCCACAAGCGCTCGGAAAGGCAGCCGTCACGTACGTCTTCTCTCCCTGCGGACTTTGTACTCCTAAGATCAACATATGCTCCGCGAGCCATCCTTCTTCACGCGCCATGGAGGAAGCAATGCGCAGTGCAAAGCATTTCTTTCCCAGCAACGCATTTCCACCATATCCTGAACCGTAGGACACAATCGAACGGTCTTCCGGATAATGCACAATGTATTTTACTGTCTGGTTAGTCGGCCACTTTACATCCTGTTGGCCAGGAGCCAGTGGTGCACCCACCGAATGCAAGCATTTCACATATTCTCCATCTGCGCCCAGCACATCCATCACCCGCTTGCCAACGCGCGTCATGATGTGCATGTTTACCACCACGTATTCCGAATCCGAAAGCTCAACACCAATGTGTGATAAATCAGAACCGACCGGGCCCATGCTGAAGGGTATCACATACATGGTGCGGCCTTTCATACATCCTTCAAATAGCTTCCTCAACTTAGGCTTCATTTCCTTCGGGTCAACCCAATTGTTGGTAGGCCCCGCATCTTCCTTGCGCCTGCTACAGATGTAAGTACGATCTTCTACCCGAGCTACATCGCTTGGATCAGAAAAACAGGCGTAACTGTTGGGACGCTTCTTTGGGTCCAATCGAATAAATGTTCCTTTTTGTACCAGTTTTTCGCAAAGCTCATCGTATTCGCTTGTAGAGCCATCGCACCACCGGATGCTATCGGGCTGGCAGATGTCGGCCATTTGTTTTACCCATTGCTGCAACTCCGTGTGCTTAATTGTATAGGTAGGTTTTACCGTAATTGTATCAGCCATAATTCAGTGGTTTATCGAATTGAGCATGCAAAGTAAGTATTGAAGGCTTAAATACAATCGATTGCAACCAGTAAAAACTTAATCTTTTGGCAAAGGCAAGGCGTCCATTTTGGCCTGGAAGGATTTATATTTGCAAAATTTTAAACTGTGAGCAGAAAAGTAAAAGTGGGGCTGGTGCAGATGAGCTGTAGTGCCGTGCCCAGCGAGAACCTGGAAAAAATAAAGCCCAAAATTGCGCAACTTGCCAAGCAAGGTGCCCAGATTATCTGCTTGCAGGAACTCTTCACTTCCCTCTACTTCTGTGATGAAGAAAACTACACCAACTTTAAGTTGGCTGAATCGATACCCGGCCCATCTACAGATTTTTTAAGTCCGATTGCCAAGGAAAACAACGTGGTGATTATTGCATCACTCTTTGAAAAGCGTGCCGAAGGTCTCTATCACAACACAACGGCCGTGCTTGACGCAGACGGCAGTTATCTCGGCAAGTATCGAAAAATGCACATACCGGATGATCCCGGTTACTACGAGAAATTTTATTTCACGCCCGGAGATCTCGGATACAAAGTTTTCAAAACCAAGTTTGCTACCATCGGAGTGCTCATCTGCTGGGATCAATGGTACCCAGAGGCCGCACGAATCACTTCGCTGATGGGTGCGGAGATTCTCTTCTATCCTACTGCCATCGGCTGGGCTACATCGCAAGATGATGCGACCAACGAAGAGCAGTACAATGCGTGGCAGACCATTCAACGCTCACACGCAGTGGCCAACGGTGTGCCGGTTGTCTCTGTTAATCGTGTAGGCATAGAAGGCAACATGAAGTTTTGGGGAGGGTCATTTGTATCCAATCCCTTTGGTCGCGTGCTCTATAAAGCACCTCACGACCAGGAAACAACTCACGTGGAGGAGTTGGACATGGAGAAGAGTGATCGCTACCGCACGCACTGGCCTTTTCTCAGAGACAGGCGTATTGATTCTTACCAGCCCATCATGAGCCGGTACATTGACGAAAAATAATCCGCGGTTACACACCTCACACTGAATGAAATCACCAAAGGAACTGGGCTATTATTTTCCTGCCGAATTTGACAAGCACGATTCTACGTGGCTCAGCTGGCCCCATAAGGAAGCCTCGTGGCCTGGAAAAATAGAAAGCATCTACCCTGCCTATTCCTTCTTCGTAAAGATGCTGGCGCAATCGGAACGGGTAAATATCAACGTGACTGATGAAACGATGAAAAAAAAAGCCATCGAGCATTTGGTGAAAATGGATGCTGATCTCACAAAGATTTCATTTCATTTCAATCCCACGAATGATGCCTGGTGCCGTGACCATGGCCCGGCTTTTTTGATAAACAGAAAGGAAAAGAAAAAAGCTATTGTAGACTGGGGATACAATGCCTGGGGCGAAAAATATCCGCCCTACGACTTGGATGATGTAGTGCCCACTCGAATTGCGCATGATTTAAAAATCCCCGTTTTT
>JAIENH010000408.1 GCA_019751475.1 Cyclobacteriaceae bacterium | reverse complement strand
TCATCTCCGGGCTTATTTTGCTTTATGCCGCCTACATTATTATTCAGGCCCTGATCAACGACCGCATTGCTTCTGGATCGCTCAGCATTTCTATTTTGTTGGGTATCGTTATTTTCAGTTACGACATCTTTACCTATGAGGGACTTTTTGCCTATAACGACCTGCTGTTCAGTGCCGGTTATGTCATTCTCTTTTTACTGATGGGGTACGGTCTGCTCATGCACCTGGAAATCATCAAAAGTGGTGCACGCCCGATTACCAAACTCAGCTACACCGACCTGTATAACAAAGACCATTCGAGCAAGTAGATCGCTGGCAAAGCTTGGTTCAAAACATCCTGAAAAAAATCTTAATCCACTGTATGGAATAATGCCGTGAGGCGCATCCTGTCAATAAACTAAACAGTATGCGTATGAAAACCTTCAAAATCGTACCCGTCTTCGCGGGAATTATTGGCACCGTGATTTTACTCTCTTTTTCTTTTCGAAAGGAGGTAAAAAGAAAGCACTTCTCCACCTACAAGTCCATCCCCAAAGGGTGCGTGTTTCGCACCGTGATGGGTGAAGAGAATTCGGATTCAAGCTTTGTTTACTTCACGCCCCAAAAAGCCTTGGTATCCATCGACCGGGGACTGGCATGGATTGCTAAAGCCCAGGCGCAGAACGGAGGCTGGGGTGCAGGATCACACCACCGGCAAGATGTGCTTGATCCTCATGCTGTGCAACCCGACCCTGCCACTACAGCTATGGTGTCGATGGCGTTGCTGCGAAGCGGCAGTAACTTAACATCTGGCGCTCATGCACGAGCACTTAGCAAAGCACTCTCCTACTTGTTGACTTCCGTGGAAACATCTTCGCCTCAAAGTTTTAATATCACCGAACAAACCGGCACGCAGATCCAAATCAAATTGGGCGCCAACATTGACGTGGTGCTGGCATCACAGTTTTTCTCCAACCTGCTGGACGGGTATGTAGACCATGATCCGACACTGAAAGCCCGTGTTCTCAAAGCTAATAACCTGTGTGTATCGAAAATCCAACGTGCTCAAGACAGTAACGGAAGTTTTGTTGGTTCAGGATGGGCTGGTGTGTTGCAATCATCGTTTGCAGCCAACGCATTGGAGGCGGCCGAAGCGCAAGGCGTGGATGTCAATAAGGAAGTGTTGAACAAAGCGCGCGAATTTCAAAAGAACAACTATGATGCAAAGACGGGTGATGTGAAAACTGAATTAGGAGCCGGTGTGATGCTGTACTCAATAACGGGTTCAGCTCGCGCCAGCGCCAAAGAAGCGAGGCGTGTGGAAGAAGAAATAGTCAAAGCAAAAAAAGACGGGCGCCTGGCGCAAAGCGCAGCGCCCTCTGCACAAAACCTGGAGAAGATTGGTTTTGACAAAGATGATGCGATGAAATATGCCACCGCCTACGAAGTATATCAGTCGGCCAAGGTGCAGGCCCAACGAGACGATGTGATGGATGGTTTCGGCAGCAATGGAGGAGAAGAGTTTCTTAGCTACTTGCAGACTGGTGAAAGCATGATCATCGGCAAAGACAATGCCTGGAAAAAATGGTATGACAACACTAGTGGCAGACTACTGACCATTCAGAATGATGATGGCAGTTGGAGCGGTCACCACTGCATTACCAGCCCCGTCTTTTGCACGGCCACCTGCTTGCTCATCTTATCAGTAAACAATGACGTAGAAAAGCTCACCACCCAAGGTGCCCGTTAAAATTCGATTTTTCACGGTACCTTGCACATGCGAACGCTGTTTCCTGTTGATTTGGGAAACAGCGTTTTGCCATAACAAGCTGAAGCATGGGCGAAAGTCGCTTTACCGAGTCATGGATATTTAAGATGACATGCGTGGCCCTGTTGGTCACACTAGTCACGTTTTCCCTGATCTACTTCAAAGACCTGCTCAAACCAATTGCCCTGGGCATCTTACTCTGGTACCTGATCAAGGCATTCAACAGCCAGATTGAGAAAATAAAAATCAAAGGCAGGCCGCTTAACCCCTGGATCAGGCGGGCCATTGCCCTGTTAGTAATTATTGGTTTGGTACAGGGCTCGATTGAAATCTTTGTGGCGAATGTCAACCAGATTATTGCCAACTATGCCACTTACCAGGCCACACTCAATACCGTGATTGCGCAACTGGGCGACTCGTTGGGCATTGAAAACATGACCGACAGTGTGAAAGAACGGATCAGCGCCATCAACATTGAAGGCTTCTTGAAAGGCGCCATCACCTCCACCAGCTCCTTGCTGGGCAATACCTTTCTCGTAATTTTCTACACGATTTTTCTCCTGCTGGAAGAGAATTCATTCGTGAAAAAAATGTCGTTGGTCTTACGATCACCCGAGCA
>JAIENH010000555.1 GCA_019751475.1 Cyclobacteriaceae bacterium | reverse complement strand
GGCGTTGTTGGCATTCAATGCGATGGCTTCGCGAAGCAATCTTTCGGCAGCTTCAAAATTTTTATGAACGAATAACTCAACAAACGCCTTGGTGAGGTAGTCGTTGTCGCTGGCGCCACGTTTCCACGCTTCTGCCAAATACACATCGATATTTTTCTGCGCTTCCTGCGGAGACAAATCTCCATTCCAAGACATACGTGCCGAATAGCAACTGGCCACATACGAATACGCTTCTTTGAATTCCGGGTCAAGCGCGATGGCTTTTTTGAAATAGTCGGTGGCGGCCTTGTAGCCTTCTACGCCCCATTGGTTAAAGGCATGGCGGCCTTTCAAAAACAAATCGTACGCTTCCAGACTTTTGGTAGGCACTTGTTTGAGTTGCTCCGTTTCTTTGGGCGCGAGCGAAGCGTGCAATTCGCTGGCTACGATTTCGGCCACTTGTGTCTGCACTGAAAAAATATCGTCCATGCTTTCCACAAACACCTTCGACCAAAGATGGTCTTCGCTAGCAGCATCAATTAGCTGAACCGCGATGCGCACTTTGTTGCCCGCCATTTGGGCGCTGCCTTCCAGCAGGTATTTTACGTTTAGCTCGGCTGCAATTTCGGGCGCGGTCTTGGTGGTTTTTTTATAGCGCATCACCGAAGTGCGCGAGATGACCCGCAGTTGCCTGAGGCTGGCCAGTTGCACTAAAATATTTTCGGTAATGCCATCTGCAAAATATTCTTGTGCCGCATCTTGCGATAAATTGGTGAAAGGCAATACGGCAATCGACTTGCTGGATGCTTCGGATTTTTCTGCGACTGTTTGGGTGGTTGGATTTTTTGTCTCCTCCACATCGCGCTTGCCCGGGTTGCGCATGCCGTTGGTGATTTCTTTGATGGCGTTGGCTACTTTGTTGATTTGATCGCGGTAAAATAGTCGACTGAGATTTTCCTCGCGCTTGTCGCTGGCGTGCAAAGGCCGATTTACTCCTGCTGATTTAAAGATAAACTCCACGGCACGCAGGGCACCGTCCAGTTCTTTTTCGAGTATTGCCTGGTCATCGGCATCGAGGTCGTGGATTTTAACCGGTAGTATGCGGCTGGCCACATTGCCATTTCCCAATCGGATATCGCGGCCCAGCGCATCTTCTTTGGCCAATTTATTGAACACGCAAAACTCATGTTGCCAGGCGAAGCTCTTGGTATCGCAGTACGTTTGCGAAATGATGGGAATGAAGACCAGACTCTTGAGTTTGGCCTCTAAACTCTTATCTACGCTATGGGTTTCAAGCAAACCGTCATAGGGATTGCTATCGAAATAGACGCTGACGTCTTCCTTAAACGTAGCTCCGATTTCGCGTTTCAGGTTCGCTACAAAATCGGTGACCCAGCCATCATACTTATTGTCTTTGTGACGATACGAGATGAACACATCGTATTCGTAATTGGGTAGTAAAGCCATGCTACGAAGGTAGCTATTCTGGTGCATTCCTAGGATCACTCAAAAGCAGAAGTTTGAATTCGGAATGTCGAGTGTTGAAGTTTGAAGTACTCGAACTTCGCTATTCAACATTCTTCACTCACACTTCGCACTTCCATTCAAATACAGAAGTCTGAATTAGGAATGTCGAGTGTTGAAGTTTGAAGTACTCGAACTTCGCTATTCAACATTCTTCACTCACACTTCGCACCACTTTGTCATCGCCATAGTACCTGCGGCAGTTGCCTATGTCTTCCACATCGCCACGCTCAAATACGCGTTCGATTACAAAGTTGGCTTTGGCATAATAGTCGATATTTTCAAACACTACATCCCAAAAAATGCGCCTGTTGAAAATGGGGATTGATTTAGTCAACATCTCACTGACTAATTTAACAAAATATTCATTTTCTTCAACAACTCGTTATAGCGCGGATCGCTGTGCAGGTTGGCCATTAAGCGGTCACTCTGTATTTGGTACATCGAAAATTTTTCTTGGTAGGCCTTATCAAGCCACCGAAAGGCCTCATCTTTTTTATTCATATAGGCGAATACGCGGGCAGGTGTATAACTATCACCTGCATAGTCGACCAGACTGCTTTTAAGTGTTTGATAGGCTTTTTCGGTTTGTCCCATTTCGTATTCCACTAGTGCCTGCATCATTACTCTTTCTCTTTCGTTTGGCAGGTCGGTCATTTCTTGCAAAAGTATTTTTGCTAGCTGTGGTTGGTGAGTAACGATGTACACGTAAAACAAATAAGTCCTTCCTATCATCGGGTTCAATTCTATCGCTTGGCGATAAATTGAAATGGCTTTGTCACTCTTTCCCCAACTAAAATAAATTCTTCCAAAAGAATGTAGCGTTACGAAGTTGAGAGGATTTAGTTCCATAGATTTCTT
>JAIENH010000745.1 GCA_019751475.1 Cyclobacteriaceae bacterium | reverse complement strand
ATTTTCACATTGACATGCTCCTGCCGCACCTCCGCGCGGGCGTTTCTTGAAAAATTAATAATGTCGCGAATGAACTCCTCCAACCGGTTGATGCGGTCTTTCATGAAATCAAAATATTCTTGCGACTCTTTTGGGTCGGAGGTTTTTTCAGCTAATTGAATCAAGCCGGAGATGGAACTTAACGGAGCCCTTAAATCGTGCGACACACTGTAGACAAACCGGTCGAGTTCTTTGTTGGTCTTCTCCAATCGTTCATTTTGCTCGCGGAGCAATTTCTCTTTAGCCAGCAGGCTGTTCTCCACATCAGAATTAATACGTGAAAAAAGTAAAAATGAATACACGCTGATTGACGCACTAACCGTGGCGTTGATAATAAAAAATATTTTAGTGGCTTGTGGCTGAAATACCCGTTCTTCAATGATAGAGAAGTCGACCATGTAAACAAGCAAATACAAAACCAAAGAAAGCAGCGCAAACCCTACTGACATCGGCCACTCTTCATAGCCATACAGCATAAGTGCCACAGAGCCGGCCGCCACAAAGTGCAGGTGGATGCCCGTTTCGGGTGGCTCACTGGATGCTACGATAAAAATAATGCCGTTAAACACAGTCAATCCAATTGCCTTGGCAAGCCGGGTCCTTCCAATTTTATTCAGGATGAATGTGACGATAGACAATAAGATGGCGCCTGCATACAAAAACGCCTGGACGTGAACATCCAGCAGCCAATCCAAAAAGATGTAGATGGCTGTGATACTGAATAGTACAACCGAAAGCCTGCTAAGAAGAATAGACCGCTTTTGCAGCGTGGGGCTTTCTTCTTGAAGTGGGCGGGTTGAGGTCATGAAGCCCCTAAAATATCACAAACGAGCTATTAAGCCGTTTTGACTAATTTAATTTATTTAAATGGCGAACGCTCCTTATTTTGACAACATGATTCGCGCCATCGGTGTTGCCATTGCCTTCTCGCCTACGGCAGAGCGCATGCTCGCAGAAGCAGCCCACCTGGCACATCAGCATGGTGCGCGACTGGTATTGATACATGCAGGCCATCATACAGACAGTGAGGAGCGACAAATGCGCTCTCTCATGGACAGCCAGGGCCTTAAGGAGCAACAGGCTACCGTGCGATGGGAAACAGGCGAACCTGCCCGCGCCATCCTGAAGGCTTGCGACAAAGAAAATGTTGACTTGTTGGTGGCCGGTGCCCTTGTAAAGGAAGATATACTACACTATTACCTCGGCACCATTGCGCGCCACATTATGCGAAGGGCACGATGCTCCGTACTGCTACTCACGCAGCCCTCGCTGGTGCCAAGGTATTTCAAAAACATTGTAGTAGATGCGGAAGAGGGAGCACTCGTTCACACAACACTTTCGATGGCGTGTCAATTTGGAAAAAAAGACAAGGGCACCTGGCTGCACGTGGTGCGCGAGTTGAAGCTCTATGGCCTGGCCATGTCAGCATCCGATCAATGCTCGGAAGAAGAATACGATTCACTCCGGCACGACCTGGTGAAAGATGAAATTGAAAAAGTAGAATCATTATTGCAGAAAATCCCGCACGAAGGGCTGAAAGTCAACATCAAAGTAGTGTCGGGAAAATCTGGATTTGAGTTGGCTCAATTTGCGAAGCGCAAACAGGCAGACTTGTTGGTGGTGAGCGCGCCACCACGCAGATTTCGTTTTTTCGATCGTGTTTTCACTCACGACCTGGAATATGTTTTTGCCGACTTGCCGTGCAATCTGCTGATCGTTCATCCCGGAAAGGAGGTTGCACATGCCTAAGCTTTCGCATGGTGAATTGATTCAGTTGCTTGTGCAACTGGGCGTTATGCTTTCGCTGGGAAGGCTGTTTGCAGAAGCGGCCCGAAAATTTAAGCAGCCAGCCGTAGTAGGTGAAATCATTGCTGGTATAATCCTTGGGCCAACTATTCTGGGCACTCTCTCACCTGATACGTTTGAGCTTTTGTTTCCAAGAACGGGCGCTTCGCCTATTGTATTGGATGGCTTCACGAAAGTGGCTGTAGTAATGCTGCTCTTCATTGCCGGTTTAGAAGTTGACTTACACATCGTCTTTCAACAAGGCAAGCAAGCGGTGTTCTCCAGTTTTTTTGGTTTGATCATACCGTTCGCCATTGGTTTTACGATACCATTTTTCTTCCCTGCGTTCTTTGGCGATAGTAACGGGCCCAATCATGTTCTATTTTCTCTCTTCATGGGCACGGCCATGGCGATCTCTGCCCTGCCGGTGATTGTGCGCATCATGATGGATCTGAAACTTTTCAAAACAAAAATTGGGATGTTGGTGGTGGCCTCGGCCATGATTGATGACATTTTGGGCTGGATGATTTTCTCTGTCA
>JAIENH010000720.1 GCA_019751475.1 Cyclobacteriaceae bacterium | reverse complement strand
GTCAAGAAAGAAGTAAAGAAAGGAAACGAGCCGCAGAGTTTTATATCTATGGCCTTCACAGGAGAGGCTCCTTATTCGGATGAAGAGCAACTGCGCGTGCAGGCGCTGCTTGAGCTGATGAATATCAAATTGATTGAAACGCTGCGCGAAGAGTTGAGCGGCATTTACGGTGGCGGCATGAGCGGAGGCCTTAACAAAAATCCGTATAACAATTACACCATCAATGTTTCGTTGCCCTGTGGGCCGGAGAATGTAAACAAACTGATCACGGCTACGATGGCTGAAATTCAAAAAGTAAAAGACAAAGAACCGAGCGAGGCAGACCTTAATAAGGTGAAAGAAACCTTTATCAAGCAATACCAGGAAGATATCAAAGACAATAACTACTGGCTCAATCGTCTGCAGCGCATTTCAGAGATAGGCTCAGCACCGGCTGACATCCTCACAGTGGAAAATCGCGTAAAGGCACTGACCGTGAAAGATCTCCAGGAGGCCGCCAAAAAGTACTTCAACATGAACAATTATTTTCAGGTGGTGTTGTATCCGGAAAAATAGTGGCATTTATTTCGGTGCGCCCGTGACTTATTGGCCATCGTTGCATTTAACTCGTAAAAGCTCATGAG
Source organism: Cyclobacteriaceae bacterium (assembly GCA_019751475.1). GTDB lineage: Bacteria > Bacteroidota > Bacteroidia > Cytophagales > Cyclobacteriaceae > ELB16-189. Next base: position 1,734 of record JAIENH010000720.1, on the reverse strand, counting down.
AATTCTTTTGGCATTGGCCATCGTTGGCTTGCTGGCAAGCTGCTCTTCTGATTCAAAGAACATTCCACCTACTTCCGGGGTCACTGGTGATATGTACCTGGTGATGGACTCGCTGCAGTGGCGCGGGCCGCTGGGTCTCGCCCTTGACTCGATCTTCAATGCGGAAATGCCGGGACTCCCGCGTAAGGAGACCATCTTTAGGATGCGTTGGATTGATCCTCGCAAGCTCAATTTCGTTTTGAAGCAAAGACGCAACTTGGTTTTTGTGATGACCCTCGACCAGAAGAGTGAAGGTTCGCGCATTATTCAAAAACTATTTACACCCGCTTCCATCGAGCAGATCAAGTCAAGTGATGCACGCTTTACCCTCTCTGATAAAGATGTTTTTGCCAAAGGTCAGGAGGTGATGTATTTGTTTTCGCGGGAAGAGACTACGTTGCTGAAAAACATCCGTAAAAACCGTACACAACTGGTAGACTTCTTTAACAAGAAAGAAAAAGACCGGATGACCGTATCACTCTTCAAGGCCGGTCAGTTGAAAGGTATCAGCGAAGCGCTGAACAAAGATTTTCAATGTGATATAAAAATACCCTTTGGCTATAAGCTGGCGGAAAAGAAACCGGACTTCCTATGGTTTCGCCAGATCAACCCGCGTGACGACAAAGACGTCTTCATTGCACGTAAGCCTTTCATCTCGCAAGATGATTTTAAGCGAGAAAATATTATTCGCTTTCGCGATGATGTTTGCCGTAAGTATTTATTTGAAGACCCTGCCGTACCTGATACATATCTCATGACAGAGACGAACGTGCCATTCATTCCGGTGACAACCGACACGGTGAACTTTAACGGGAAGTTTGCCATGCAACTCCGCGGACTTTGGCGCACCAACACGATGGGCATGGGCGGACCTTTTCTCGGGTTTGCACTGGTAGATGAAGCTACACAGCAATTCTACTATATTGAAGGATTCACCTTTAGTCCTGGTAAAGACCAACGCGAAATCATGCGCGAGTTGGAAGTAATTCTTTACACCTTTAAGACCAGTGGCGAACTTGCTAAAAAGCAAAAGGGCTCTTAGCGAATATCTCCTGGAAAGACTTCGCTAGGTATCGTAAACACCGCTGGCTAAATAGGCAGCGGTGTTTTATTTGGCCGGAAGCTACAAGTTCTCCATTCGATCAAATCCATTAACTTAGGCCACTTATTTAGCCTATGTCTATCAAAATCAGAAAACAAGACGCACTCGACTACCACACCCAAGGACAGCCGGGAAAAATCGAAGTTGTTCCCACGAAGCAACTCAACACACAGTTGGATCTTGCACTGGCTTACTCTCCTGGTGTGGCTGAACCATGCAAAGAGATTGCAGCCAATAAAGAAGATGTGTACAAATACACTTCGAAAGGAAACCTGGTCGCTGTAATTTCCAACGGCACAGCGGTGTTAGGTCTGGGTGACATTGGGCCGGAGGCAGCCAAGCCGGTGATGGAAGGCAAAGCCGTGTTGTTTAAAAAGTATGCAGGTATTGACAGCTTTGATATTGAGATAGATGAAAAAGATCCGGATGCTTTTATCAAAATAGTAAAATCGCTGGAGCCAACATTTGGCGGCATCAACCTGGAAGATATCAAGGCACCCGAGTGCTTCAAGATTGAAACGGAGCTTCGTGAAAAGATGAACATTCCCATCATGCACGATGATCAGCACGGCACGGCTATCATTTCAAGTGCC
>JAIENH010000525.1 GCA_019751475.1 Cyclobacteriaceae bacterium | reverse complement strand
GCCCATCACATACGTCTCGGTGCCATAAATCTCTGACTTAGAGACTGCGTTGGCATGGATGCAAATAAATAAGTCAGCCTTGTTGCGATTGGCTATGGCGGCCCGTTCATCTAATGCAATGTAGCGATCGTCTTTGCGAGTATAAATTACTTTCACTCCTGGGATATTCTTCTCAATATACTTACCCACTTTCAGGGCTATCTTCAAGGCCACGTCTTTTTCTTTTAATGAAACACCGTGTGTACCAGGGTCTTTTCCTCCATGCCCGGCATCGATTACAACCGTGTCGACCCCAAAATCAGACTTCCATGACGAAGCCGAGGAGTTTAGCAAGGTTATTGCTATCAGAAAGACCTTAGTACGAATATTCACGGTAGCGATCTGAGGTATTTGCCATAAATTCGCACAAAATCGGGAATTTTTCGCTAAAACTAAACTTTTTAGACCGACCCGCACCGACTTAAGCATGAGAACTCTTTACGTTTTTCTGATTTTGCTTTCATGCTTTTCGGCTTTTGGCCAGGTGGAAAAACAAGTGAATCCACCCAAGGGCGACCTTCCCCGCCAGATACCCCCTGACTCAAGCCGGCTTGCAGTGGATACTGTGGTTAATAAAAGGGACACACTTACGAGCCGAGCAGACTCACTCCGGGCACGGAGAAGAAAGAGTGATATTGAAACAACAATAGTTTATTCTGCCCGCGATTCACTCAACTCCAGCATGGACAAAAAAATCGTTCACCTGTATGGTGATGCTAAAATCAAATATGGCACAGTAGAACTAATGGCCGAGGAGATCACCATTGACTACGAAAATTCAACAATAACGGCCAACGGTAAACTAGATTCTCTTGGAAAACGGGTAGGCTATCCTGTATTTGTCAATGGAAGTGAAAAGTATGAGACGAAAGATATTGTTTATAATTTCAAAAGTAAAAAAGCCAAGATATCGGAAATCGTAACCAAACAGGGGGACGCTGTTTTGCACGGCAGCGCAGTGTATAAGAATGAGAAGAACGAACTCTTCAGCATTCGAAATGGATACACCACCTGTAATCTGAGACATCCTCATTACCAGATTATGGCATCTCGGGCCAAATCAATTCCAGGTGATAAGACAGTAGTTGGACCATTTCATATGATTTTTAACGATGTTCCTCTCCCACTCGGCTTTGCTTTTGGGATGTTTCCTGCTCCACGAAAAAGTAAAAGCGGTGTAATTGTACCGGCTTACGGAGAGGAAAGAAGAAGAGGTTTCTTCCTTCGCAATGGGGGTTGGTTTTTTGATATCAACGATTATGTTAAAGTGGCCCTTACCGGTGACGTTTATACAAGAGGATCTTCTGCCGTTTATTTAAATTCCACTTACACCAAACGATATAAATACAGCGGCTCTTTTAATTTCAGTTTTACAAACAACCGCGCAACAGATAACATTGAGGATCGCAATACCACAAAGGATTTTCGTCTGGCCTGGAATCACTCACCACAATCACGTGGTACCGGCAGATTTTCTGCCTCCGTGAATGCTGCTACCGCCACCTTTAACAACAACAACTTCTTGGGTATTAATACCAATCCAAATGCTAATCGCATCGACAATACCAGTCGAAAACTAAGTTCCAACGTTTCTTACTCAAAGACATTTGGAAAAAACCTCAGTCTCGGAATTAATTTGCGCCACAACCAGGATATTACCACCAAGCAAGTAGATTTGCCGTTGCCGGATGTCAGTTTTAATGTTAACAACCTGTACCCGTTCAAAAAAATATCAAAAAGCATGGTGCTTGAAAATCTTTCAGTGCGATACACCATGACGGGCACAAATCAAATTACGAATAATTTAGGCAGAATAAAGCCCAAAGATCCTAACACAGATAGCATCGCAACCTTCAACCTTCAAAACTTACCTATCTTTCTGCGAAACTCCCGGAGAGGTATTCGGCATCAGATACCTATAGCTACATCTTTTAAAGCACTCAAGTTTTTTACGTTCAGCCCAAGCTTGTCGTATGATGAAAGATGGTATTTTGAAAGATATGTGTGGAGTAATCCTGTAGGTGGCGTATACGCTAAACCCGATACACTAAGAGGGTTTAATCGAATATCAAACTATTCAGCATCACTTGGGGTTAATACACGTATATACGGAACTTATTTTTTCAAGCGAAAAAATGGCATTCAGGCAATACGTCATATTGTTAACCCCTCTGCTAGCATCAGTTACCAACCAGACTTCAGTAAAGAGCAGTATGGCTACTATCAAAAATTAACCGACCAGAAAACTGGACAGACAGTATTTAAGTCTGTGCATGATGGCTTTGTCTATGGATCTTCTGGAATCGGTGAAAGCGC
>JAIENH010000058.1 GCA_019751475.1 Cyclobacteriaceae bacterium | reverse complement strand
AGGACAAGGCTTTTCCGATTGGCGAAGGCCAAACCATCTCCCAGCCCTATACAGTGGCGTTTCAGACGGAGAAGCTCGAAATCAAGCCCAACGATAAGGTACTGGAAATAGGTACCGGCTCAGGCTACCAGGCTTGCGTGCTTCTTGCCATGGGTGCCAAGGTTTACACCATTGAATTTAACCGCAATCTGTACCAGAAGACGAGGGACTTTTTACCTGAGCTGGGCTACCATCCGTTCTTCTTTTTTGGTGATGGATCGAAAGGTCTTCCCGTTCGTGCGCCATACGATAAGATTATCGTGACGGCCGGGGCGCCTGTGATTCCCGATGCGCTTATCACACAACTTGCCGACAATGGAATATTGGTGGTGCCGGTTGGCGATCGCGAAAAACAAAAGATGGTGAAGATTACGAAGAAAAAAGGCAAACTGCTAAAGGAGGAATTTGATTTCTTTTCGTTTGTTCCGCTGTTAGGTGAAAAGGGTTGGAAGTGAGTAAAGCTTGTTACCTCACAATTTGTTAATCAAAAAATCCTTCAAATCTTCAAACGACTTCCTGATAGGTACTGACTTTTTAGTGCTTGATAAAAATTTCTGAAGTCGTTCGGGAACCACCACGGAACGACCGATGGCAGCCTCAACTGTTTCTCTGAATTTAGCCGGATGAGCAGTTTCCAGGAAAATGCCTGTTTCTTGTGGGATGAGGAAATTCTTTAATCCTTTGTAGCCAACCGCACCATGCGGGTCGAGGATGTAGTTGTCCTTCTGATGGACATTTTTCAGAATTGACTTCGTCTCCTCATCAGGCACCACACAACCGACCACATCCTTTGATAAAGCGGCAAAGTCGTGCCGATACAAATCAAGCATGCGCGAGAAATTGCTGGGATCTCCCACATCCATGGCATTGCTGATGGTTGACACGGAAGGTCTGGATTGAAAAATGCCAGACTTCAGATAAGCAGGCACTACATCGTTTAAATTAGTGGCTGCGATAAACTTTTTTACTGGCAGTCCCATTCGCTTTGACATCAATCCGGCTGTGAGATTTCCAAAATTTCCACTAGGTACGGATATAATTACTTCACTTCGTTGCAATTCTGGTAATTGCTGAAAAGCTCTGAAGTAATAAAACGTCTGGGGCAATAAGCGCGCGATGTTAATAGAGTTAGCAGAAGTAAGAACACGTTTCGATTGAAGTTCTTCGTCACCAAACGCCTGCTTCACCATCCGCTGACAATCATCAAACGTGCCATCCACTTCCAGTGCAGTAATGTTTTCACCAAGGGTAGCAAATTGTTTTTCCTGCAACTCGCTGACTTTCCCGGAAGGGTATAGCACTACTACCTTTGTACCCGGTACCCTGTAGAAACCCTGGGCCACTGCACTGCCCGTGTCGCCAGAAGTGGCCACTAGAATGGTGATCTCCTCTCCTTTTTTGTCAGCCAGGTGACCGAGCACAGCTGCTAAAAAGCGCGCACCAAAATCCTTGAAGGCAAGCGTAGGACCATGAAACAACTCCAGTGAAAAAACATTGCTCTCAATCTGCACAAGCGGAGCATCAAACTGAAGTGTATGATCAACAATCCTGCGCAGGTCATCATCTTGCAATGCTCCCTGCAAAAAATGTTTTGCTACTTCAAAAGATACATCGCGAAAGCTCTTCTGATCAAAGTCCTTCCAAAACGAAGTTGGTAGCGAGCTGATAGATTCAGGCATGTACAAGCCGCCATCCGGAGCTAGGCCCTTGCGAACCGCCTGCTCAAAACTAACCGTATGTGAAGGATTGCGTGTACTATAGAATTTCATTTGCCATTCATTTTCTAATACTGCACCTTATATGTACTAAATCACTTTTGCTCCCACCTGGTTGACCATAGACACATATACATCGCTGGGGAGATTTAATTTTGTAAAGTGATTGGAGGCCTCTTCACCTACCCTTTCTGCGGTTTCCTCATTCGCGCTAAGCGCAAATACGGTAGGTCCCGATCCGGAGATACCGAAGCCTAACGCTCCTCCAGCAATCACCTTCTCCTTAATATCATTAAAGCCTGGTATAAAAACAGAACGCACCGGCTCGGCAATGACGTCCTTCAACGAACGGCCAATCAAGGCATAGTCTGCTTGCGCGAGGCCAATCATAAGGCCGGCAATATTGCCACTTTGCGTAATAGCGTCCTTCAACGAAACGGAGGAACGCAAAACTTTTCGTGAGTCAGACGTTTTCAATTCTATATGCGGGTGAATAAGTGTGCAGTACAAATGTGGAGGTGACGGAACGCTGATGATATCCAGCGGCTGGTAATCCCGAATTAATACAAAACCACCGAGCAACGAAGGCGCTACATTGTCA
>JAIENH010000561.1 GCA_019751475.1 Cyclobacteriaceae bacterium | reverse complement strand
GGCAAAGGATATTGGTTTAACGCTAAAGAGAAATCGGATGTGAAGATTGGAGCAGGTTCGGTAGTAGAAGCCAATCAGGGCAGCAGCGTTTTTCAGATGCGGCTGGAGCAAGGCTGGAATCAGATCGGAAATCCTTTTCCTTTTAACATAGACTGGAGTGATGTCATGCAAAGCAATACTACTGCCGCAGGCAAGGCCGATAATATCGTGACGGTTTATGATCCATCCTCCACTTCCTTTAAGGAAGCTGACAATCTGAAAGTTTGGGAAGGTGGCTTCGTATTTGCCAACGAGCCGCTTACGCTCGATCTTCCCGTCACGCTCAAGAACACAGCTGGGGGCAGAAAAGCTACCAGGCAACTCAATAGCAGTATCGACCAGCGCGATTGGTTTGTTTCGCTCACACTTCGTCAGGGCGTTGCTGAAAATTCATATGGTGGCATTGGCATGCACCCGGAAGCACGTGAAAGCAAAGACCCCTTCGATAAGCAGACTCTTCCGCGCTTTATTAAATACCTGGAGTTAAATTCCTACCATCCGGAGTTTTTCTCTCCCTGGTTTAGCAAAGACGTAGTGCCTACCAAAGAAAGTCACACCTGGCAATTGGAAGTGGCCTCCAATTTTGATGAAAAGGAAATTGAACTCAGTTGGAACGCGCCTGCACTCGGCAACAACGCGAGCAAGCTGCTCCTATTTGATCCACAAGCCGGTGTGCTGCTGGATATGAAAGAGCAGAGCGCCTATCGGTTTGAAAATACCGGAGTACGTAAATTGAAAGTCTACTACGGCAAAGACGAGGCATCGCTTCGCCCCGACATTACTATACTGGGTCAGCCTTATCCCAATCCGTTTGTTGGTTCGGTCAACCTGCCATTTATCATGGGCGAAGCGGGAGCTGTCCAGATAAGTATTTTTGATTTGCTGGGTAAAAAGATAAAAGACGTAGCGAACAATCCATACAATCCCGGCTTACACACGGTGCAATGGGATGGAACAGACCAAACCGGGGCCCGCGTGGCAGCCGGTGTGTACTTCTATCGAATGATGACCAATGGACTCAGCCCAGCCGCCACCGGTCGATTAATTGTGCGATGACCATGAAAAAGAAGATTCTTATAATTCTGCTATCCTGCACCGCCTTGGCGATGAGGGCCCAGGAGTTTACCATCAAGAAGGTAGAACTGGACGGCACAAAAATTAACGTCTACTATGATTTGGTGGATTCCATTGCAGGGCGATCTTACACCATTAACATCTACTCCTCTCGCGACAATTTTATTGCGCCTCTAGCGAAGGTAACGGGCGACCTGGGGTTGGAAGTGCGACCAGGCGGTAACCGTAAGATAACCTGGAATGCCCAGGAAGAATTGGGAGCAACCTTTGAAGGCAAAGTAGGATTGGAAGTACGCGGAAGACTTTACATACCCTTTGTCCGCTTCAGTGGCTTCGAAGACTACAAAGTGCTAAAGCGCGGCAAACCGTACCAACTTATCTGGAGCGGTGGCACACGACAAAACGTGCTCAATTTCGATTTGTACAAAAACGATGAAAAGATTTATACCATCCCCAATGTGGCGAATGTGGGAAACCATGAAGTCATTATTCCTACATCGGTAAAGCCTGGTATTGGATACAAGTTTAAAATCAGCGATAGCAAAAACAAAGATGAAGTTGTCTATACCAGCAGTTTCATGATCAAGAGAAAAGTGCCACTGTTAGTAAAATTACTTCCCGTGCTTGGCTTGGGCGCGGCAGCCACCTTGTTGTCATCGGGCGGCTCTTCGGGTACACCCAAAGGTCAGGAAAGTATTGTTGATCCGTTGATACCCATTCGATAAATGTTTTTAAAACAAGACATTATGAAATTATTGAAACATCTTTCGATCACCGTGCTGGTACTGTTACACATTTCAGGCGTGGCACAAAACTTCAGCAGCCGTACCAACGATGTGGTGCTTGATTTTAAGCAGCCACCCGTGTCGGCTACCTCTCTGCCGGTGATTAACTGGACAACACCCCGACTCGAAAATACCATCAGCCAAAACAGCGAATTGGAAATAGAAGCACTCGTACAATCGGATATTCCCCTCAAAAACCTGAAGCTTGTACTGGGAGATGGCTCCGCGGTACGGGGACAAAAGGTAATCGAGATAAAAAACACCCTGAGTCAGTCCGTTAAACAGTCTCTCAAATTAATGGATGGAAATAACTCCATTGAGATCGTTGCTGAAAACATCAACGGGGGAAAGGTAAGCAGCACTCGGTCTGTATTGGTAGGAAAGGATGCTGTAGCAGATGCTATTGCCGTGGACAGGAAAGACTATGTACTTCTTTTCGCGACCGACAAA
>JAIENH010000531.1 GCA_019751475.1 Cyclobacteriaceae bacterium | reverse complement strand
ATGATTCGATCACGCGATTTCTCAAGCCACTGGCCGAACGGATTCGTGGTACCAAAGGCCAACGTGCGTTCAGCATTCAGTTGAACAGTCAACCATTGGAAAAAGAAGCGATCGAACGGAAATATAGGTCCGCCTTACGCCAGGCAGATCTTCCCCTGCTTTTTGAGGTGGAGTGTTCGCCTCACAAGTTTGATCTGGCCGCAAGGCCGCTCCGCCCGGAAGACGAGCAGTTGGTAATCACACCGGCTGGTCTGTACCATGTGTCATTATCTAACCTGAATAACTTTGCTTTGAAACGCATCACGCCTCAAATTGTATTTTCAATTTTTCTTACTGCGCTTACCTCCCTCTCTTTCTTTATGTTGTTTCGGAATATTCGGGCGCAGCAGCGGCTTGCTGAATTGAAAAACGATTTCATCAGCAACATGACGCACGAATTAAAAACACCGGTAACCACCGTAGGTGTAGCCTTGGAAGCACTGAAAAATTTTAACGGGCTGGAAAATCCCAAGCTCACGCAAGAATACCTCGCTATTGCTCAAAATGAGTTGAGCCGGCTGTCACTGCTCACGGATAAAATTCTTAAAACCTCCGTGTTTGAGAACAATGGTATTGACGTAGGTCAGGAAGCCATTGATCTGGAAAAAGTTGTGGAGCAGACCGTACAATCTTTAAAACTGGTCTTCGAAAAAGCCAACGCCCAGGTAACAATTGAAAAAGAAGGAAACGACTTTACAATGAAGGGTGGCCTCGTGCACATCACGAATGTGGTGTATAATCTGCTCGACAATGCTTTGAAATACAGCCCTGATCAACCGCGTATCAACATCCAATTAAAAGATCAGCCAGAACGCATCGTGATAATTGTTCAAGACGAAGGCGCAGGCATTCCATCCGAATTCAAAAAGAAGATTTTTGAAAAGTTTTTTCGAGTACCGACAGGCGATGTGCATACAGTAAAAGGCTACGGGTTGGGACTCAGTTACGTGGATGCCGTAGTGAAAGCCCACGGAGGTACCATTGAAGTAGATAGCCTACCCGGCAAGGGAAGCAGTTTCACGATCACATGGCCGCGGCAGAAGGTATGAGCAAAATAAAAATTCTCTACGTGGAAGACGAACCCTTTCTGGGCCGGATAGTTAAAGAAAGCCTGGAGAGTCGCAACTATGAAGTAACGATGGTTACAGACGGCAAAGATGCTCAGCGTGCGTTTGAGTTGTCGCAACCGGACATCTGTGTGCTTGACATCATGCTGCCGTACAAAGACGGCTACGCTATTGCTGAGTCCATTCGCAAAGCACATGCAGGCATGCCAATCATTTTTGTGACAGCCAAGACGCAGACCAACGATTTGTTGAAAGGCTTTGAGGTAGGTGGCAACGATTATTTGAAAAAGCCCTTTAGCATGAAGGAGTTGATCGTGCGAGTCAATAATTTATTGAAACTAACCCGGCAACCGGCTAAAGCAAAACAGGAAGTCGTCATGCTGGGAAAATACGAATTCCACGTTTCGCGCTATGAACTAAAGTTTCAAGATACCGTGCGTAAACTCTCGCACCGCGAAGCCAGCCTGCTACAAATACTGAGCGAACACAAAAACGTGACCGTTAGCCGCAAAGATGTATTAATGCACATATGGGGTGACGATTCGTTTTTTAATTCGCGCAACCTGGATGTTTATGTCACCAAGCTACGTGATTACCTGGAGGGTGATCCCTCTATTGAGATCATTACCATCAAAGGCGTAGGCTACCATTTTGTGACGCAGTGACAGCCCACCTCCACCTTACTTTTTTGCCGGTGGCTGTATGGGAAATTTTTCGAAAATAGCTGCCACTACCTGATTCACATTCTTATCGCGTATCTCAGGCGTGGCATCTTCATCGATTTGCTTGGTGCCGCGACCCTGCCACACAATGTGCTGACGTTCGCTGTCCACCATGTTGATAAAGAGAGTACCCTCCAGAAAGTCGATGTATTGAATTTGAGTAGTGCTAAAGCCCGGGCCGTAACCGTAGCGCCATGGACGATAACCCATTCCCATCGTATTGTAATTAGTCGTTGCCACCGCCTGCTTTTTATCTTCCACCTTGGCATGTAAGTCGATCAACACATCCGGTGTTGACGATTGGGTGAAACCCCGCTTGGCCATCTCAGCATCTACAGCACGCACCACACGAGCAGCATACAATTCTCCGCCTTTGAGTTTCTTGGCATCTTCGGAGTAGCCGTATGTTTTGTACCGGTTGAAATTTGTTTCGCGATCAACATCATAACTAACCCTAACAGAGCTACAACCAACCGCTACCGTAAGCATCAATAGGAATCCAACAGCACTTCGCATAATC
>JAIENH010000301.1 GCA_019751475.1 Cyclobacteriaceae bacterium | reverse complement strand
TAACTTGAATATCCTTCAACTCCAATTTGCTACCGGCTTCGCGCGCAAGGATCAGGATTTTGCGTGCTACATCCATGCCATTCAGATCATCGCGTGGATCGGGCTCGGTGTAGCCTTTCTCTTTTGCCTCACGCACAATGTCGCTGAATTTTCTTCCTGCTGCGTAAGAACTAAAAATGAAATTCAACGTGCCACTCAACACCGCTTCAATCTTTAGCACAGTATCACCGCTAAGGAGGAGATCATTTAGTGTGTTGATGATCGGGAGTCCCGCACCAACATTTGTTTCGTACAAGAATCGTACACCCCTCCGGTTGGAGGCGGCCTTTAAAGATTGGTAATACTTCAGTGTTCTTGAATTGGCTTTCTTATTCGGTGTTACGATTGAAATATTGAAATCAAGGATCGTTTCGTATTGACTTGCCACGACATCACTCGAAGTGCAGTCAACAAAAATGCTATTCGACAAATTGAAATTCTTCATGCGACCCAGGTAAGCGTCAAGTTCCATAGGTTCACCTTGCTGTTTCATGGTTTCAATGCATGTCAGCAGATCCAGTCCATCTTCATTAAAGAGCATCTTCTTGCTGTTCGCAATTCCCACAACATTCACCTCCAGACGGTTTTGCTCCGCCAACTGTTCATACTGCTGACGCACCATATTTACCAATTCATTGCCAATTAATCCGGTACCAACCAGGAACAGATTTACTACGCGCCTGTCAGACAAAAAGAAAGCCTCGTGCAAAACATTCAACGCCTTCGTCACATCGGTCTCACGGATTACAGCGGAGATATTAAGTTCTGACGAGCCTTGCGCGATGGCAAAGATATTGATACCACTGCTGCCAAGTGAATGAAACATCCTTCCACTCGTACCAGGATTATGCCGCATATTCTCTCCTACTATCGCAACAATCGCCAAACGATCTTCCACCATAACGGGCTCCATCTCACGACTTCGCATCTCGTACAAAAATTCCTTTTCAATTGAAGCCTTGGCTCGCTGCGCCTCCGTACCATCCACAGCAAAGCAGATAGAATGTTCAGAAGATGCCTGGCTGATGAGAATAACATTTACTTTCTCTTTCGCTAAAGCGGAAAACAATCTCATGGAGACACCGACAACTCCTTGCAGTCCTGTGCCTTGAACGCTGAGCAAACTCATATTACTCATGGATGAAATGCCTTTTATAATCAGATCCTTTCCATTCGCTTCCGCATGAATGATGGTGCCCGGGAACGTGGGATTAAATGTGTTCTTGATCCAGATCGGAATCTGGTTGACCATAGCCGGCTGCATCGTGGCCGGAAAAATTACTTTCGCTCCAAAATGAGAAAGTTCCATGGCTTCTTCATAGGTCATTTCAGCTACAGTAAATGCTTTTTTGACTTTTCGCGGGTCGGCCGTCATCATACCGTCAACATCCGTCCATATCTCCAGTGATGATGCATGTAGAGCCGCAGCCAGTATAGCAGCGGTGTAGTCAGAACCACTGCGGCCCAGCGTGGTAGTCTCACCACTCTCTGAGGTAGCGATAAAGCCGGTGGCGATCTGAAGTTGCGTATGAGCAGCGAAGTGATCGGCAACAAGTTTGTTGGTGAGTTCGAAATCTACTTTTGCATAGCCAAAGTGATTGTCGGTGCGAATGACTGATCGCGTATCTAAAAATTCGCTGGCGATAGATTGATCAAGGAACGCTTCACTGATAATGTACGCAGAGAGCCGCTCCCCAAAGCTCATGACAAAGTCGAGCATGCGGGGGGTGCGCTCCTTCACCAAATAGATGCCATGAACCACATCTTCCAATTCATTGATCAACGTCTTTACCATGGCCAGTATGCCGCTTTGCCGCTGCACCCGAACGAGCGACTTTACCGCCTCCACATGGCGATCTTCAATTTTCTTTAACGTGGACTTATAAGCAACATCACCCGCCAAGGCCTGATTACTCAATTGAATAAGCGTATCGGTCACACCACCAAATGCAGAAAACACGAGTACTACTTGCTCATGGGCAAGGCGAGGGCGCACAATATCAATGATCGACTTTATTCGCTCAGGGGTAGCCACTGAAGAGCCACCAAATTTTAAGACCTTCATAAATTAAGAAACAGATTAAGTAAGCCAGTCACTGTGGACTGATTAAAAACAAAGTAACATGTAAGGAGAAAAGCAGGATATAATGGGCGCTACCCCGTAATGGTGGTCGTGGTAGTAGTGATGGTTGTGATTACCGTTTGCATATCCGATTGACCCCGGCAAATACGCACAGCCATGGATGGATTGCAAATTATTTTCAAGATTTTTACCGCATCAAAAAGCTCACTAACAGTCAATA
>JAIENH010000444.1 GCA_019751475.1 Cyclobacteriaceae bacterium | reverse complement strand
AAGATAGCGGAGTGGGCATGACAGCTAAGCAAATCGAAGATATTGGTTCCATACGCGTTAAGTCAACGAAAGGAACAGGCAATGAGTCCGGTACGGGGCTTGGCCTTCTATTGTGCAAGGATTTTGTTCAACGGCAAGGAGGAACAATGGAAGTGCAAAGCGAACTGAACAAAGGGACGGTTTTTAAAATTATCTTTCCGAACTTATAAATATGAATAGTTTCGTGATACAATTTTATCTTCGTTCAACGTTTGTCCGCGCGAGTGCTAAATTCTAATCATGATCAAGCTCCAACCATCAAGTGAAGAAAGTCTCCATGGACGGGTTATTCGATAATCCGTGACGGTGAAAAGGTGGGTCAGTGTGCGTTCAAATCAAAACCTCAAAACGGTAAAGTTGAAATTGCTTATTACGTTTTTGCGCCATTTGAAAGACAAGGTATAGCGACTGAAGCCTGCCGGTTGTTAACAGAACTTTCGATAAAGGCCGACCCAACCATTATGGTAACGGCAAGAACGCTTATGAAGGAAAATGCTTCAACGAAAGTTTTGAGAAAAAACAACTATGAGTTTGTTGGTATTGTAGCCGACCCGGAGGATGGTGATGTTTGGGAATGGAGATTCGTCCAGCAAAACCCGTGACTTCATTTTTAATTTATTCTAATCTACACCCCCTAATCTCATGAGCAAACGAACGAAAAAAATTGGAATTGTGATCCTTATGATTGCAATTCTCACATTGATGGGTCATTTGTATTGGCTATCCAGTCTTAATGGAAATGAAGTTTTTCCGCAAGACACATTTCTTAGCAGTGTATCAAACAAGACAGCCTTGGTTATCGTAGCGCATGATGATGACGCCATTGGCTGTGCTGGTACAATTTCAGAACTCACCAAAAAGGGCTGGAAAGTTCATTTCCTTACTTTCTATGGGCGCTGGAGAGCGGAAGATAATCCCATTCGCAAAAAGGAAGTAGAGCAAGTTGCCAGGATTCAGCAATTGGCGAGCACAAACCTGATCGACTTCTCTCTTCAAAAATCGGATACGGTAAAAGAACCCTGGATGCCCATCCCGTATGCGAGATTTCGTGAATACATGTACGTAGACTCCCTCAAAAACATCATTGCAGCAACCATCGAAAAGTATAATCCATCCGTATTGTTTACGCTGGATAATGTGATTGGCGGCTATGGACATCCGGAACATGTCTGTGTGAGTCAAAGCGCTCTTGATGTTTGTGAAGAGAATAAAATGAGCAGCGATTTTTCTGTGGAAAAAATATACCAGGCCGTCTTTCCCAGGACACTGAATGAAAACGTTTTGAAGAATAACCCTTCGTTCATTGCTACCAAAAAAGTATACCAGGCAGACGGCTCACCGATGCCACCGTTGAAGTTGATATTTACAGTAGTTCAAAAGAGAAGAAGTTGGTGATGCTGGCTTACGAGTCACAAAAAAGAAACCTCGCAAAGATATGGCCGTACTATAGCCTCTATCCTCATTGGCTCTACTTCAAAATATTTGATAAGGAGTATTTTAGAGAAATAACTGTCAAGTAATTTGAAGCTATAACCAAGTAGATTAATATTCAAATTATGCAAATGGGCTGTTTAAGTCTTAGAACCTATATATTTACCAGATGGCAAAATGTGTTTTCCTTGATCGCGATGGAGTATTGAATGAAGATGATCCGAACTATACCTACGAGGTAAGTAAATTTAAGATCATCCCAGGTGTGCCCGAAGCGTTAAAAGAATTAAAGAAGCACGGCTTTCTACTGGTTGTTGTTACGAATCAATCGGGCATTGCACAGGGACTTTATACTATTGAGCAGATGAAGCAATGTCATGCCTATCTTCAGCAAATGTGTGATGGTGCTATCGATCATTTCTACTTTTCACCCTATCATCCCTCTGTTACGCATTCGCTTTTGCGCAAGCCCGGTACATTAATGTTCGAGAAAGCCATTGCCCGTTTCTCCATTGACACATCACTATCGTGGATGGTGGGAGACAGGGGGCGTGATATCATTCCGGCACGCAAGCTTGGAATTAAAACAATTCAAATTGGCGATGAAATTGAGCATGAAAACAGGGCTGATTATGAAGTAGATAGCTTGAAAGCAGCAGCTTCGTTGATTTTAAGTAGACATTAAGATGTAGTTACGACACGTTTACGGTTTAGTGAAGCTACAATATCGGGCAAAAGTGCTCGTTACAATTTCAATCTGGCAACCTAAAACTGATTATATGAAAAAAATATTTGTTGTATGCAGTCTTATGCTTGTGCTTACACGTGGCATGGCTCAAACTTTTGAAGGCACGGTGAC
>JAIENH010000779.1 GCA_019751475.1 Cyclobacteriaceae bacterium | reverse complement strand
GCGCTTTTCCACGGGTGATTGCCCGCTACGTGCGCGAGTTGAAAGCGTTAACGTTGGAGGAAGCAATAAAGAAAATGACATCCATGCCTGCTAACCAGATTGGGCAATCAGAACGGGGAAGAATTGCCGAAGGCGCTTTCGCGGATTTGATTGTCTTTGATGAAATGAAAATTCAAGACAAGGCCACGTATACCAAGTCCAAGCAGTATGCTGAAGGAATTGAGCAGATGTTGATCAATGGTGTTTTTGTCATCCATGATTCAAAACTCACTGGCCATACACCAGGTATGTGGTTGAAGAATACGTTTATTGCATCACAGCCGAAATAGAGCAAGAGTGCAATTACAAGTTTGAAACTAATAGCGGGATCAGCGAAGTCAGAACTATTCCTTTTTAAATACTACTATTTCGCTATTTCAAGACTCAATTTCACTTGTTAAATTAGCTCCACCAAATCAAAAAATATCTTATGAAAACCTCTGGGCTTTATTCCGCATCATTCATTTTAGCTGTGTCAATATTTTTGATTAATGGGTGCAAAAAGGACGACCCAACACCGGCCAAACCACAAACTGGACAAGCAATATTTTGGGTGGCATCAGGAACTTTAGGAGGTTCTTTTATTAATATTTCAGTTGATGGAGTTAGCGCTGGGCAAATAAACAAGTTCTCAACAACAAGCCCTAGTTGTGGTGTGTCTGGCTTTGTAACTGTAACAAAAGCGCCTGGCACGTATAATTGGAACGGGGTGGGGCAGGATAAATCTACATGGAGTGGTACAGTCACAATTACAGCTAATCAATGCTTCAAAGTCGAGCTTACAAGTTCTACTGTTGGCGGTTCATCTGGTCTAGGAGGAACTGTCGCTACGGTCACGGCTCCTAACACCTTTTTTTTAGCCAACCAATGCCTTTCAATGAGCACGTTAGGTGAATGGTGGGTAAATGGATTCACTATTAATTCCACATCAACATTCATTTTTCGCTTCTCATCTCGGTACAAAGCTGATGCAGCAATTGTTGATAATTCTCAAATCGATAATTTCAAGCAGAACAAAGCTTTTACAGGATATGGAGGATTTGATGACAAATTCGGCTACACAACAATAACTTTAAGTGCTGGCAGCTACTATCTGGCTATTCGAAATCAAATCTCAACTTCAAATGTTGTATCAGTTGAGTTTGACTATCCAATCACATTACCATCAAGTGATCGGGCAACGTTTCTCGATTATTATGTAAATGGCGTTGAGTCTTTAAATGCCGGAGCAAAATTGTGGCAGGGCTTTACTATTCAAAAGGGTTTTAGATATTTTGCAGATGGGTGTAATACAGGATTAGAGACTTATGTAATCCAAGCCAGTGAACTTGATAATTTTAAAAACAATCAAAGCTTTAAATATTTGGTTGATTATTCAGGGAATGGATGTGAGCAACCAGGCCTAGATGAGTATAAGCTTCCAGAAGGAGACTACTATCTAGTATTTAGAAATACACAATCGGTGCCCAACGCAGTAAACTACTTATTGGAAAGATGGAGGGTTAATTGATCCATTTATTGTTGTGGCTTTCAGTTATTATTAATCACTTGCTATAAAGAAATAGAAGAGTTGACTGATTCAAAATATTTCTACAAATTAAAGATTAGCCATAAAAAGTAAGGCAAGGACGATTGGTACCACCCATCGGATGAGCACACGCCAAAGGTCAAAAATAGCTTTGCTAGCAAGATTCATTTCCTGAAAAATACTCTCCTTCGGCAACAGCCAGCCGGCCAATATTGCCATTAATATTCCGCCAACTGGCATCAGTAAGTTTGAGCCGAAATAATCCAGCAAACCGAAAATAGTTTTGCCTTCAAGAGCGGGGATAAAACCAAGCGGAGTAAAATCCCTCCAATAGTTAAAGGAGAAAACGGTGCCTAATCCAATTACCCAAAGCAAAAGCCCCGAAACCCAAGTAATCTGCGCCCGACTATACGGAAGTGTTTCCTCCAGGTGCGACACGATTGACTCCAATAACGAAATAGAAGAGGTAAGGGCCGCAAAGAAAAGCAGTAAGAAAAAGAACGCACCAATAATACCACCACCAGGCATTTGCCCAAACGCTACGGGCAATGTGGTGAAGATCAATCCGGGTCCTTCGGCAGGCGAGAGGCCGTACTGAAAAACAATCGGAAAAATGGCGAGACCTGCCAGCATCGAGGCAAATCCATCTGAGAATGCAATGATCGCTGCTGATCGTAACACATGCGTGCCATGCGGCATGTAGGCTCCGTAGGTGAGCATCACACCGACACCAATACCCAGCGAAAAGAAAGCC
>JAIENH010000712.1 GCA_019751475.1 Cyclobacteriaceae bacterium | reverse complement strand
GACGGGGTTATTTCGCGTGCCGCAGGTATGCGTATACAAGTCAGGCTGGTTTGAAATGAAAATTGCCAAAGCGGTGGTAAAGGTGGATCACATTTCTCTTGTGAACCTTATTGCCGGAAGGCCGCTCATCCAGGAATTGATTCAGGAAGAGGCCAGCGAAGAAAAAATATCCGGTGAGTTACAACGGCTGCTGCATGACTCGGCTTATCGCAACATCATTCTGCAGGGATACGAAGAAATTTACAAGACACTCAATACAGGCTCTGCCTCCAAAAATGCAGCCAGACTGATGAATCAATACCTTCTTGCTTCTAAGGCTTAATCTGATTTAGACTTATTGCATAGAGTTTGTTATTGACTTGCATACTGTTGTCAATACTAACGCCACCAAAAAAATAAAGTATTTCTCCATGCGCCACAACGCAACCGTTGTAAAACCGCAAGTTGGTTTTATATTCTTTAGAACTTCTATTGGAAGGATTGAAAACGATAAGATAACCATCCTTTTCATCGGTGCGGCAACCCATTATGTAAATCAAATTACCATCTGTAGCTATGCCATACCTGGAGATTGGATGAGCTAGCTCCCCTACGGTCTGCCAGGAGTCGGAAGTGGGATCGTAACAATAGATTTCTTTGGATTCGCCTTCCTCCGAATATCCTCCGAAGAGGTACAATTTTCCGTTTACAAATTTCCCTTTGGTATCAAGTGGCTTTGGTAAGGGCGCGCAAGCTATCATGGAGTCTGGCTTCGCGAGGTCAAATCGGTAGATTTTATCTGAGTACCCGGTCCGGGTCTGGTAAATATTTATTGAATTGTGAGATGAGAATGGCTTTTCAAATCCATGAAATGCATACAGGTATAGTGTAGAATTCCATGCCTCAACCCTTTGCGGAGATTGACTTGGTATAGCCAAATCTTTCAACTGAAGTGTTTCTGTATAAAGGGCTTCAATTCCCTCACCAAATGAGATTATTACTTCCATTTCAGGAATGAAGGTGGAGCTCCAGCCGCTAGAAGACGTAGGCAGTGAATTGAGCTTAAGTTTTTCCCATCGATTGGCTTCGAAAGAATAGATTTGATAATCGCGAAAGGATCGAACAAAAATATGCGTGTTGGTAGCAGCATAACCAAGATTTTGATCGGGTCTACCAATCATTGTTGACAGAGATTTAAACTCAACTCGGTCTTGAGCAAAAAGACTTTTAGGTAAAAGCAAAAATGACAAGAGGAGATACCTTGTCATGAGCCAATGATTTGTTAAGCGACCTTCAGCTTACTGTATCGCGACTTGCTGAATTTGTCTTCTGCGTATGCACGGGTAATCACTAAGCGCTCGCTGTTTTTATCAGACGGAAGCTCAAACATGGCGTCATTAATCACCGCCTCACAAATGGAGCGAAGACCGCGGGCACCCAGCTTGAACTCCATCGCCTTATCAACAATAAAATCAAGGGCACCTTCTTTGAATTCCAATTCAATGCCTTCCATCTCAAACAGTTTCTTGTACTGTTTCACCAAGGCATTCTTCGGCTCTACGAGAATCTTCTTGAGGGCAACAGTATCCAGCGGGTTGAGATAGGATATTACTGGCAGACGCCCGATAAGTTCGGGTATCAGGCCAAAGCTCTTTAAGTCTTGAGCGGAAACAAACTGTAAGAGATTGTCATTGTCAATATCACTGGGATGCAAACCATCAGACGTGGCAAATCCGAGGGGTCGTGTATTGAGTCTTCTGGAGATGAGGCGCGACAGCCCTTCAAATGCGCCTCCGCAGATAAACAAAATGTTTTCTGTGTTCACCGTGATCATTTTTTGATCGGGGTGCTTTCTGCCTCCTTGAGGGGGCACGTTTACGGAAGTTCCTTCCAATAATTTCAATAAGGCTTGTTGCACGCCTTCCCCGCTCACGTCACGGGTGATGGATGGATTATCGGACTTACGGGCGATCTTGTCAATCTCATCAATGTACACGATGCCGCGCTCTGCAGCTTCGGTATTATAATCGGCTGATTGTAACAATCGTGTCAAAATGCTTTCTACATCTTCGCCTACATAGCCCGCTTCAGTAAGCACCGTGGCATCGGCAATGCAAAAGGGTACTTGGAGTATCTTGGCTAATGTTCTTGCCAGATACGTCTTGCCTGTTCCCGTTTCACCAGCCATGATGATGTTGGACTTCTCAATCTGAATATCGTTGGTATCGGACTTGCGCTGCATCAGGCGCTTGTAGTGGTTGTACACCGCTACAGAGAGCACTTTCTTGGCCTGGTCTTGTCCGATCACATATTCGTCCAGAAACTTCTTTATCTCTTTT
>JAIENH010000216.1 GCA_019751475.1 Cyclobacteriaceae bacterium | reverse complement strand
ATTCACGCGGATGGCATCATCGGCACCGATGGCTAATGCTTTGCGCAATGTAGGCTCAGTATCTGCCGGGCCAACGTTAAGAACGGTAACGGTAGTACCAGAAATAGCTTCCTTTAATTCCACCGCGCGGGCTAGCGCATAGTCATCGTACGGGCCGATAATAAACTGCACTCCGGTGGTATCAAACTTGGTATTGGAATCAATAAAATTAATCTTGGAAGTGGTGTCGGGAACGTGCGTGACGCAAACTAAAATCTTCATAGTCAGGTGATTAATTCAACAGCATAATTAGGGCTGGCAAGATAGTAAAACCGTTGATTTGTTAATTAGTTTATACTTGCACCGAAAAACAAATTTCAGGTCAGTATGAACCGGTTGGAACAGCTTAGACAATTTGCAGCAGAAGAGCCCCACGACCCATTCAACCACTATGCCCTGGCCCTTGAGTACCTGAAAACAAATCCACGCGAAGCGGAAAATCTGTTTGAGCAATTGCTTCAACAGCACCCTGAATACCTGCCAACCTACTACCCCTACGCGCAGCGTCTTGCCGAGACAAAAAACTATGATGCAGCCACTGCGATTTTCGACCGGGGAATAGACCAAGCCAGGAAAGCCGGAGATGCAAAAACGCTTCGCGAACTGCAATCCGCGAAAAGCGACATGGAGAATGATCTGTAATCTTCTCTATACCTGGAATACAATCTTGCCGACTTTATTGGGAAGTGTAATGTCGGCAAACGAATCGGCCAGCTTGGCAAACGGGCGGATGGAGTCAATCAACGGCCGTATCTGGTGGCGGCTCACAAACGCAAGCATCTCTACAAACTCATGATCATTGCCCATGGTGGTGCCTTGCAATGAAAGTTGGTTCCAGAACATACGGTACAAGTCAATTTTTGATGGCATGCCATTGGTAGCCCCGTAGAATACAATCTTGCCGTTGGGCTTTAGTATTTTGATAAAGTTGTTTAGCTGGTCACCTCCTGCACTATCGATGATCAAGTCAAAGCCTCCTTTTGTTTTCCACAGGTCGCTATAGTTTGTCTCACGTTTGTAGTTGTAAGCGCCCTTCGCTCCCATCTTCATGGCACGAGTCAATTTCTCATCACTGCCCGAGGTAACATACACGTTGGCACCGGCCGCTTTCGCGAATAAAAAAGCAAACTGTGCTACACCACCACCAAAACCAGAGATCAATACATTCTGCCCTGCCTTCAATCCGCCTTGACGGAATAATGCACGAAATGCGGTGAGTCCACCCAGAGGCAAAGCCGCAGCTTGCAAGATATCAAGATGAAAAGGCTTAGGTTGCAGCCGGTCTACATTGACAAGGCAGTATTCCGCGAAAGCGCCATTGATGGGCATTCCTAGAATAGAATAATTTTTGGACTGCACATCAGGATCTGGCCCCCAATTGATGTTGGGATTGATCACCACTTCCTGATCTACCCAATTGGCATCCTTTTCATCACCAACGGACTCTACAATGCCCGCTCCATCGGAACCCAAAATTCCGCCATAGCGAATGTTTGGATACTTTCCTTCTTTGATCCATTCATCACGCCTGTTGAGAGCAACGGCTTTGATTTTCACCAGCGCCTGACTAGGAGCCACAAAGGGTTTTTCCATTTCACGCCACTCTATCTGGCCGGGGGCCACCAATACCAATGCCTTCATAAATTTGTTTCTTCTGAAAATTACTAATCCGAAAGAAAGTTTGTATCGCCAGCGTCAATTTATTTTCCGTTCAGGAAGGGAAAAGTAAAAATTACTGCCTTGACCCTCTTCGCTTTCCACATACATCCGGCCGCCATTGCGCTCTACCATCTCCTTGCACACCAGCAATCCTACTCCCGCTCCTTTATGACGTGATTTTCCGATGGTGTGAAAGTCCTCCTTGGCGGAAAAAAGCCTGGCCACATCTTCTTTCCGGATGCCAATGCCAGTGTCCTTTACTCCCAGCGTAACAAGGTCTTCATTGCGACCCGAAAAAAAAGTAATCCGCCCTCCTGCCGGGGTAAAGTGAATGGCATTTGAAAACAGATTCTGCAATACAGTTTCAATCATACTTCTGTCAGCAAACACCTGTTGACCTTCCGGAATAAAGACGTCAATTGTTAACTTCTTTTGCGAATACTGGGCTTCCGTTTTAGAAATCAACGACTGCACAAGGCTTTGGCAATCAATATACTGCGGTGCCACCGGGCGCTCATTGGCTTGCAGGGCCGTCCAGTGAATCACATTGCTGAGCGTGTCTTTTAAATCTACCGTGGTGGTCTGGAGATTGGCGAGATAGTCGCTGGTTTCTTCTTT
>JAIENH010000201.1 GCA_019751475.1 Cyclobacteriaceae bacterium | reverse complement strand
TCCACGACTTGCACTGCCCGTAGACATTAGGCTTCCAATCATCAGCATGCGACTTCAATATCCACTCGCGCAGCCAAGGCTCATAATCTTGCAGCGGCAAGTACCAATGCTTGGTTGGTTTCAGCACGGGCGGATTCCCCGAAAGGGTACTTCGCGGATTAATAAGTTCACTGGGGCTAAGCGTAGAGCCGCACTTCTCGCACTGGTCGCCATAGGCATTGGGGTTGCCACAGCGTGGGCACGTGCCCACAATGTAGCGGTCGGCCAGAAACACGTTGGCCGTAGTATCAAAATACTGATCAGAGGTCTCTTCCGTGAGCAGACCTTTGTTGTATAACGTGAGAAAAAGCTCCTGCGAAGTCTGATGATGCAGCGCATCGCTGGTGCGATGATAGATGTCAAACGAGATGCCCAGGTTGTAGAGACAGTCACGTATGAGCGCGTGATATTTGTCAATGATGGCCTGCGAAGTGGTGCCTTCCTTCAGCGCCTGGTTGGGGATGGCGGTGCCGTGCTCGTCACTTCCGCACACAAAAACCACATTTTTATGCAAAAGTCGCAAAAACCTTACATGGCAATCGGAGGGTAAATAGGCCCCCGCCAGGTGCCCAATATGCTTGGGTCCGTTGGCATATGGCAGGACTGCCGTGACCATGTAACGCTTAACTTCTTTCTTCGATGTCATCAACAACTGAGTGTAAAAAGGTGCACAAAACTAACAAAGACGAAGCAACTTAATAGTGATTTTCTGTGAAAGTAGAAACCATGACACATGTGATTTCGTTCGCTGATAGCACAAACCACTTGCTACTAATACAAGCTGTGACATGACAAGAATTGAACGCAACTCTGCGTCATCTGTGCTTGGCTGCGTTAGCGGCTCTAGGAAAAAAAGGTTTAGGAAAGTCTTATGGAAATTATCTTCGAAAAATCAGGCATTGTGGATCACAGGGTTTTCTTTGCTGGCAGCACCTTTTTGCGATCCTTCTTGCTGATCGGCTTTGCGCTTGTCAATCACAGCTTGAAGATCAACGGGGAAGCGGACGATGAACTCGGTATATTTTTCCGTAGTGGATGTGAGCGTGATATCACCGCCCAATTTTTCTGTAGCGAGTTTGGAAAGGTAAAGTCCGATGCCGCCTGTTTGTGATCGCTCGGAGGCACACACAAACATGTTGAAAATTTTTTCTTTGTCCATGGGCCCGATGCCGATGCCATTATCCAGCACACGTGTTACTACATGACCATCTTCTACCTTCACAAATATTTTCACGAACGACTCCACGCGCTGTGATTCGTTATAGAACTTGAATGCGTTATCGATAAGATTCTCCAGCACAATCCGCACCATTTCTTTGTCTGACATCAGGCGCACATCGGCACCCACTTCGTACTCCATTTTTACTTTCTTGGGCACGCCCTTCTTCATCTCCAACGTGAGTATCTCCTGGATGATGGGCTCGAAGTGTATCAACTCCAGTTTCAACTCGGCATGGTTGATGCGATTGACAATCTGCAGGCGCGTTAAAATTTTATTGAGCCGATCGGCTGTGAGATCAAGTTTGGTAAGGTAGCCCAGCGCCTTTTCGTCCGATACATCCATGAGTGCCAGGTTGGTCATGCCGCGCAGTGTGGTGAGCGGGCCGCGTATATCGTGTGAAGTTTTGTAAATGAAATTATCTAGTTCATCGTTCACCTTGCGCAGCGCATCGTTGGTCTGCACCAGCTCTTTGGTCTTAGCGCGCACCTGCTCATCCAGGATTTTGTTTTGCGCATCCAGCAGCTCGTTTTGAATTTCGATGGTCTGCTTAGCCTCCGATAATTCTGCGTTTACTGCCTTGATTCTCTTGTAGTTACGATAAATTACCGTACCCAGGGTGAGCGCCATTACTGCAACCGCGGCAAGCAGCCAATTGAGGATGCGCTGCTGGGCGATAACTTCTTGATTGAGAGCGAGGATTTCGTTCTTTTCGCGTATTGTTTTGAGATTTTCCCGCTCCTGAAAATTGGTTTGAACTCTTGCCAAGTTGCTAATTAACTCGCTGCTATAAATACTGTCTTTCAGATTAATGTATTTATCCTGATAAAATGCTGCTTTTTCAAAATTCTTCGATTTTGTATATAGTTTATACAATTGTTCATAGGTAAATATCAATAACTCACTGTATCCAGAGGATACCTCCAAGTCTCGAGATTCCAAAAGCGACTTTTCCGCAAGCGCTAATTCATTTTTCTCGCTATGTATTATACCTATGTAAATAAGGTTATCAGCTTGAAACCTCTTGTTTCCCGACTTTCTTGCTAATTCTAATGA
>JAIENH010000429.1 GCA_019751475.1 Cyclobacteriaceae bacterium | reverse complement strand
TCTACCGTTCGACTCGCAAAAAGCTCGCCCGATATGTGGGTGCCCATCTTTGAGCAGAATGCCGAATACCTGGGTCAGGCCCTGGCCGAGTACATCATGCACCTACAAAAGTTCCATTATCAGTTGATGAAGCGAAACACACCGGAGCTTTACCGTGTTATGAAAGAAGCAAACAAAATCCGCAAAGTATTGGATGGCATTGAGACCGCACCTAAAATTAAAACTGAAAAAATAGAAACTCCTTAACTTAGCCTTTATGAAGAAAGACTTGCAATTCGAATCCATTACCTTGGCCCTCAACATCACCAAGCCGCTGATAATAAGCGGGCCATGCAGTGCCGAGACCGAAAGCCAAATGATCACCACCGCCAAGCAACTGGCGGCCACCGGCAAGGTGCATGTGTTACGTGCCGGCATCTGGAAGCCCCGCACCCGGCCCGGTCAGTTTGAAGGTGCCGGTGAAGAAGGCTTGAAATGGCTCGCCATGGCTAAACAGGAAACTGGTTTGCCCATCACTACAGAAGTTGCCACGGCTGCGCATGTGGAAGCATGCCTCAAAGCAGGAGTGGACATCCTGTGGGTAGGAGCGCGTACTACCGTCAATCCGTTTTCGGTGCAAGAGATTGCAGACGCCCTGAAAGGTGTTGACATACCTGTGATGGTGAAAAACCCGGTGAACCCTGACATCGAGTTGTGGATGGGAGCGCTTGAGCGACTGAATCGTGCCGGCATCAAAAAGATGGCGGCTATTCATCGCGGGTTTTCATCCTTTGAAAAAGGCCCGTTCCGCAATGCACCCATGTGGGATCTGGGCATCGAACTGCGCACGCGTGTGCCGGGCATCGAAATGATTTGCGACCCCAGTCATATTGCCGGCAATCGCGAGTTGATTGCCATGGTGGCGCAAAAAGCCCTCGACCTCGACATGGCAGGACTGATGATCGAAAGTCACCTCAACCCCGATGCGGCCTGGAGTGATGCGAAGCAACAAGTAACACCGGCAGCGTTAGCTAAGATTGTTGACGGATTGGTTGTGCGCACCGTTTCTTCTGACAACAAGACATTTAAAGACACGCTGGGACTGCTGCGTGAGCAGATCGACCAGTTGGATGATGAGATCATGCAGAAGATGGCCAACCGGATGAAGATCTCAGAGAAAATCGGGCAGTATAAAAAGGAGAACAACGTCACCATATTACAAGTAAATCGCTGGGAAGAAATTGTTCAGACCCGTGTTTCGTTAGGCAAGGCCATGGGCCTGGAGGAAGGCTTCACCCTCGACTTACTGCGGCTGGTGCATCATGAGTCCATCCAGGTGCAAACCAAAGTGATGAATCGGGTAGAGGAGAAGGTCTGATTTGCTTGTTAACGAAGAACACGAACGAGGCGTGGAGGTTACAGCACTGACTTCCTGGCTTCGTACTTTTCGATCCAATCTTCCAGCGAGTTGATGACACCTTTCATGTTCTTCAATACTTCGTCATTCGTAAAACGAAGTACAGTAAACCCGGCCGCTTCGAGTCGGGCTTGTCTTCGTTTGTCATTTTCGATGACGTGTTTTTCTTGATGGATAGTACCGTCCACTTCAATGATTAAGAATAGGTCCTTGCACATGAAGTCCGCGATGTAGTTTAAAGCGGGTCGTTGCCGCCTGAAACCGTAGCCTTTCATCTTGCTTGCGCGCAAAGCATACTTCCACAAACAAGCCTCCGCTTTCGTCATCCGCTTGCGTAGTTTGTTCGCGAATGGTTGAAGATGGGTGTTGTATAAATGAAAGTTTTCCTTGCTGGCTTCCATTGGAAGCAATTTAGAAAAATCACACTTTATTCACCCCAAGTCCTTTTTTCGGGTTCGTTTTCTCACGAACTTCCCCGTCCTTTTCAAAACCTAATCCCCTATGAATTCACTTCCGTGGAAGAAAATTGCTCTCGTTGGCGCAGGTCTGGCCGTAATTGTCTTTGGAGTCTTCTATTACCAAAAAGTTAAGGGCAAAGGCGAGGCCGCCTCGGGCTTTGATCCAGCCTTTGGCGAATACATATCTTCGTACACCACGGGTGTGGTCAGTTCGGGCTCTACGCTGCGCATCGTGCTGGCTACGGACGCGGTGGATTCAGCCGCGATCGGAGAGACCACTGTAAAACTTTTTGATTTCAGCCCGTCCGTCCAAGGCACTACGGCTTGGTTAGACAGACGGACAGTCGAGTTCAAGCCGACCACACGATTGACCTCCGGTCAGGTGTACGAGGTAGAGTTTGCCTTATCGCGATTGGTAAACGTGCCCGATAACTTGTCGGTCTTCGACTATTCCTTC
>JAIENH010000484.1 GCA_019751475.1 Cyclobacteriaceae bacterium | reverse complement strand
AAGCGTTCGCTATCGTGGAAATCCTAACCGCACCAACACCGACTCCAGCAGCGGGGGTTCTGTCAAGAAGTCGAATTAAAGATCGCAGTTTCAACATTAAACTTTTTAGTTCCTCGTGGTTCTAATCCAAAAGTAAAATTTTGGATATTTGAACGATGGAAGTACTGCTTGGTTTTGGGGGAGGCAATAAGTTTGTTGGCATTCTGCTGATCATATTTATTCGGTACGTACTTTTGGCATCCATTGCGTTTGCCTTGTTTTATTGGATTAAGCGCAAGGCGTGGGCTTTTCGGAAAATACAACTAAAGTTTCCAACACTTTCAGATTACCAAAGAGAATTTGCGTACTCCGTAATTACCACGGTTATTTTTGCAGCCCTCGGCTACTTGTTTTTCTTCGGCCCACTTGCGCCCTATACGCTGGTGTATCGCGATATCCATGAGCACAGCATAACGTATTTTTTCGTTAGTGTCGGCCTCACACTTCTTGTTCATGATAAATATTTTTACTGGACGCACCGGCTCATGCATCATCCTAGACTGTTTCCTTATTTCCACAAGGTGCATCACTTGTCCACCAACCCATCGCCTTGGGCGGCTATGGCTTTTCATCCGCTCGAGGCTGTAGTGGAATTTGGAATATTGGCGATAGTACCGTTTCTATTTCCGATTCATCCGCTAGCTATCGCGCTGTTTTTGCTCATCATGATGGCTTACAATGTCTATGGTCATCTTGGGTATGAATTGTATCCGAGGGGCTTTTCAAAAAGCATGGTCGGCAAATGGATAAACACATCCGTGAATCACAACCAACACCATCAGTATTTTAAAGGCAACTACGGTTTGTACTTTCTCTGGTGGGACCGCTGGATGGGCACGCTTCGCCCTGACTATGATGAAGCCTTTGAAGATGCAAAGACACGAAGGGCAGCGGTAACTTAGTCTATTGGTTCTTCCACCATTTTTCAAAAATAGCATTCATCAGCAGTAGCCCGATGCTCCCCACTACAATGCCCGCCAGGATGTCGGTGAAATTGTGAACACCCAAAACAATTCGCGAAAGCATGATCGTACCTGCCCAGATCACGGAGAGAAAAATGCTAAGTCGGTTGCGAAAAAGGATTAGCATAAATCCCAGGGCCGCAGCACTGGCCTCTGCTGTATGGCCCGATGGAAAGGAGTTACTTCCACCCACACTCAATTGTTTTATACGACTATCAACCTCGTAAGGCCTCGGCTCTTTAAGGGTGCGCTTAATCACGGCTGAGATGCTGCCAGCCAGGGCGATACTTAATAAGATAAGCAGGCCGCTACGGGTAAGTTCTTTCCGTTTTTTGATCAAGCCGAATAAAACAAACAAAGCGGGTATCCCCAAACTCACAAAACTGATTGAATCTGAAACCACTTGAAAAAAAGTGATAGACCCTTCTGACTGGCTTGCCTGGAGAGATGCAATCACGTTTTGCTCCTCTACTTTAAAAGAGGAAGTCCGAAGAAAGGCGAGGGCCGTAAGTGCGATAATAAGAAAGGAGAGGAGTAGCCAGTGTTTCATTTGCATATCGTTCAAAAATAGAGAAAATGTAGCCGTGGCAAAAAAGCCAGCTTCGATTGTTAATTGAATGACTGTGTGTGTTAATTGAATGACTGTGTGCGAGTTGAAATCAGGCCTTCAATAGTTACATCAAATCATTTCGCGTTTATCAACCCTAGCTGCCGTTTTGTTTTATGCATTTTTATTAAAATAGGGTCAAAAAATACCCCGTGAAATAAAAATTGCTCTATTTTTGGCGGCAAATAGTTAAAAACACAACCACTATGGCTCAACTACGCTTTGAAGCATTAAAAAAATTAAATGACCGGCCGTCCGTTCCGGTCACGAGTCCCAGCCCCAAGGTTTCAGATTTTTTTGGAGAAAATGTTTTCGGACAAGAGGAGATGCGTGGCTCGTTGGCACCCGCAGTCTTCAAGAAGGTGACTTCGGCCATTAAGAACCATGAAAAAATTGATGACGTAACAGCCGATGCCGTTGCGTCTGCAGCCAAATCATGGGCCATGAGCAAAGGTGCTACGCACTTTACACACTGGTTTCAGCCGATGACGGGTGGCACGGCCGAGAAGCACGATTCGTTCTTCGATGCCATTTCCGGTATTGAAAAGTTTAAGGGAAGTGAGTTGGTTCAACAAGAGCCTGATGCCTCCTCTTTTCCAAGCGGAGGTATTCGCAGCACTTTTGAAGCGCGCGGCTACACCGCCTGGGATCCGACCTCACCTATGTTTTTGTATGGAAAAGCTTTGTGCATACCCACTA